>DASZQC010000415.1:0-2541 GCA_035549815.1 Dongiaceae bacterium | reverse complement strand
AGCGGCGTGCGCAGCTCGTGACTCATGTTGGCGAGGAACTGCGCCTTCGCCCGGTTGGCCTGCTCGGCGGCTTCCTTGGCGGCGAGGATGGATTGTTCGCGGTCGGTGAGGCCGGTGATGTCGCTGGCGGTGCCGCGATAGCCGAGATGCGCGCCGCCGATGGGGTCGAAGATCGGCACGGCGCTGATCAGCAAGGTGACTTCGCTGCCGTCCTTGCCGCGCGCCGGCAGGGTGAAATCGCGGAACGGCGCAAGGGTCTGCAGCCGCGCCAGCAAAGCCTCGGCCGTCTGTGTGCCGGAGGCCAGGCGGATCAGCGAGGTACCGATCAGCTCCTGCGGGTGGAAGCCGGTGGTGCGCTGCACGCGCTCGGAGGCAAAGGTGAGGTTGCCGTCGACATCGGTCTCCCAGATCCAGTCTGAGACCAGGCGGACGATGTCGTTGATCCGTTCGCGCGAGGCGGCGATTTCAAGGATATGGTCGGATTCATCCGGCGCCACCTGGACGAAGCCGGCCAGCGCCGGCTTGTGGCTCGGGCCGTAGGACAGCTTCGCATAATGGGCCCGGACGATCACCGCCTGGCCGTTGATCGCGGCTCGCGCGCTGGCGTTCCAACTGAAGGCGCCGTCCGGCCCGTCGTCATAGCCGGGATGCAGCAGACGCTGCGCTTCCGGCGCATGGGTCAGCAGGCCGGCCAATCCGTAATAGCCGTCATTGGCCCAGATCATGGTGCCGCTGGGCTCGAGGAAGAAGACCGGCGCCTGCGCGCCGACCAGTCCGTCCGACAGCAGAACCCGCGCGAAGGCCTCTGCCAGGTAATCGCGCTCGCGCCGCGCCGCGCTCAGCGCCGGATCATGGTACGTGGAGCGGAGCGACCGGTTCATGTGCGCCCCATCGTCATGTGTGCGTGCGGGGCCGGTGCCGCAACTGGCGCAGGAAATCCGGATTGATCAGCAGGCGCGCGGCAACCTTCTTCGCGGTGTCCGGGCGCAGGCGATCGAACAGCTCCAGCCCGCGGCGCAATTGCTGCGGGTCGTCGGCGTTGTGATGCGGATGTGCGCGCTGCAAAAGCAGGAACAGGGTGGTGAAGGTCGAGCGGTCGAAGCCCGCGACGCGCGCCACGATCACGAAGCCGTCCGCTTCTTCCTCATAGAGCAGGCGCGGGATGAGCTCGCGCGGCAGCATGGTCATCTGCGCCATCATGGCTTCGAACAGATGCACCTCGCCGCGGCGCAGGGTCTGCACGATCAAATCGTAGGTAAGCTCGTCGCGCTTGGCGAGCTTGTCGGCCAGGGCCTGCACGGCATCGACATGGTTCTCCGCCGTCGCCTTCTCCAGGGCTTCGCTGGTGGCCTCGGCCAGCCGCGCGTCAAGCTCGGCGCGGTCGACCTGGAAATGCGCCAGGATGTAGTTGCGCAGGCCGCTGGAGACATGAACATACATGCGCTTGGCCAGCTCGGGACCCAGTTCGCGGCGGCGCAGCAGCGGTTCCTGGTACTCATCCACCGAGGCGGATTGGTCGACCAGGTAGGCGAGAGTCGCCTGGGAGATCTGCGCGCCGTGATTCTTCAGCAGTTGCTGGATGACGTCGACTTCGCGGAACTCCACCAGCGCGTCGCAGACGCCGCTATTGAGCTTGGCGCGCATGGCGACGGCCAGGCGGTGCTGGCGGCTGCGCCGGCGCACGATCTCGATCAGCGCCCGGTCGGTGAGGAATTCGCTGTGGGTCAGGATGGGCGTGGCGACGTCGATCTCGTCATTGCCCAGCATCTCGATGACTTCGGCCGGGGCGGACTTCGCGCGGGACAGTTTTTCGGCAAGCCCTACGCGGATCGACTTGGCGACCTCCTGGATGAGCTTTTTGAGGATGTCGTTCATCAGCGCCAGTTCCTGGTCGCTGAATTGCCGCTCGGTCTCGTCGAACAGGTTGCCGATGGCTGCAACCAGGGCGCTGCGCCCGTCGGTCGTACGGTTGCGTGCCAGCTCGACGAGCTTGCCTATGTCCGTGGCGATCACGGCTTTATCCCACCTTCAAGCAGGCCCGCGCCGCGCCGCTCGCGCAGGCCTGAACTCCGTCCCCAATGAACTCCAAGCTAGAAGGCCGGGCTTACTAAAGTATTAACCTTGCCGGCTAAGCATTTGTTTCTATCGTTGAAATTCAACCGTAACACTGGAATTGGTGCCGGCTGAGGGGATTGAACCCCCGACCTTCGGTTTACAAAACCGCTGCTCTACCGCTGAGCTAAGCCGGCCAATCAAAACGTAAAATCGCCCGCCACACATAGCCGGAACAGGAGCGCCGGATCAAGCGACCGCTCAGGAGCCGCCATGCCGCCTCATACGTGCATATGTAGGCGGCGAAACGGCCGTCGTGCGGCTAAGTGCGGTATTTCACGCCCGGCAGCACGCACAGCATCTCATAGAGCAGGTTGGCGGCCAGCAAGGACGTGTTGCCCGACGGGTCATAGGGCGGCGCCACCTCCACCAGGTCGCAACCGACGAGTTGCAGCCCGCGGCAGCCGCGGATGATCTCGATGCCCTGGA
>DASZQC010000414.1:0-13301 GCA_035549815.1 Dongiaceae bacterium | reverse complement strand
TCGATCTCCACGTTCATCTCTTTGCACAGGCCGACGAAGTCGCTGATGGTGCAGAGATGGATGTTGGGCGTGTTGTACCAGCGGTCGGGCAGGGCCGCCGTCTCCGGCATCTTGCCGACCCAGCCCAGGTACCAGCGCACGCGCCAATGGCCGAAATTGGGGAAGGAGATGATGGCGCGCTTGCCGATGCGCACCAGGTTCTCCAGCACCTTGCGCGGGTCGCGCGTCGCCTGCAGGGTCTGCGACAGGATTACATAGTCGAAGGCGTTGTCGGGGTAGTCGGACAGGTCGGTGTCGGCGTCGCCTTGGATGGCGGACAGGCCGGAAGCAACGCAGGCATTCACGCCGGCCTGGCTCAATTCGATGCCGCGGCCGTCGACCTGCTTGAAATGCACCAGGTAATCCAGCAGCGCGCCGTCGCCGCAACCGACATCGAGCACGCGCGATCCCGGCGCCACCATGTCGGCAATGAGCTGCAGGTCGACGCGGATGCCCGGCGTCCGAACGGCGCCACCATTGATCGCCATCGTCACGCAATCCCGCGCAGTTCGGCGCAGCCGTTGAGGAAGCCGCGCAGCACCTTGAAGAATTCCGGCTCGTCCAGCAGGAAGGCGTCGTGGCCCTTGTCGGATTCGATCTCGACGAAGCTGACATTGGCGGCGACGGCGTTCAGCGCATGGACGATGGCGCGGCTTTCCGAGGTCGGGAACAGCCAGTCGCTGGTGAAGGAGACCAGGCAGAAGCGCGTCTTCGTATCCTTGAACGCTTTCGGCAATTGCCCGCCGAACTGCGCCGCCAGGTCGAAGTAATCCATCGCCCGGGTGATGTAGAGATACGAGTTCGCGTCGAAGCGGTCGACGAAGATCGAGCCCTGGTGGCGCAGATAGCTTTCCACCTGGAAATCGGCGTCGAAGCCATAGGTGACCGCCAGCCGGTCCTGCAGGTTGCGGCCGAACTTGCGATGCAACGCCGCCTCGGACAGGTAGGTGATGTGCGCCGCCATGCGCGCAACGCTGAGGCCGCGCGCCGGGTTGGTGCTCTCCGCCTGATAGGCGCCATTGCGCCATTCGGGGTCGGCCATGATCGCCTGCCTTCCGACCTCGTGGAAGGCGATGTTCTGCGCCGAATGGCGCGCGGCGCAGGCGATCGGCACCGCGGCAAAGACACGGTCCGGATAGGTCGCCGCCCATTGCAGCACCTGCATGCCGCCCATGGAGCCGCCGATGACGGCGAACAATTTGTCGATGCCCAGATGGTCGATCAGCCAGCTTTGCAGCCGCACCATGTCGCCCACGGTGATGACCGGGAAGCTGAGGCCATAGGGCTTGCCGGTCGAAGGATCGTTGCTGCTGGGGCCGGTGGTGCCCATGCAGCCGCCCAGCACGTTGGCGCAGATCACGAAGAACCGGTCGGTGTCGATGGGCAGGCCGGGTCCGATCATCACCTGCCACCAGCCGGGCTTGCCGGTGATCGGGTGGGTGTCGGCCACGAACTGGTCGCCGGTCAAAGCGTGGCAGACCAGGATGGCGTTGGATTTCTCGGCATTGAGTCGGCCATAGGTCTGGTAGGCGAGCGTCACTCCCGCCAGATCGACCCCGCAATCCAGCTTCAACCGCCGGTCGCCGAAGGTCAGGCGCTTGCCGGGCAGCTCGGATGCCAGGGCGCCTGGTAGTCCGGGGACATGGGTGGAGAGGGACGTCATCGTGGTCAGGGTCAGCCTTGGGGCCAGTCGGTCGGCCCTGAACAAAGCGGCGGGCCCTTGAAGTGTCAATGTTTTCTTTGGCTTTCCCGTTTGCAAAAGGCCGCCCCCCGGACTATCAAAGGGCGCCCAAAATAGGGGCATCCTGCAACCTCGATCCCGCCCGGAACCCGCTCATGTCAGGTCCCGACCAAAAGCTTGCGGCCCAGCAGCTCGTGGCCCAGCACGCGGCCAAAGAACTGGGCGCCCTGCGCGCCGAGATCGATTCCGTCGACAGCCAGCTCCATGACCTGCTGATGCGCCGGACCGAGCTGGCCGTAAAGGTGGGCGAGGTGAAGGCCAAGGTGCAGCCTTTGGGCGGCACCCCGGCCGATGGGTCCAAATTCATCCGCCCGGCCCGCGAGGCGCTGATCCTGCGCCGGCTGGTCGCCCGCCATGACGGCAAGCTGCCCAAGGCGGTGATCGTGCGCATGTGGCGCGAGATGATCTCCGCCCTGCTGCAGGTCGAAGGCCCCTTTGTCGTCGCTGTCCAGGCGCCGAAAGGGGACACGGCCCTGTGGGACCTGGCGCGGGACCATTACGGCAGCCGGGTCAAGATCAGGCCGCTCGCCGACATCAAGGCGGTGCTGGCCGCGGTCAATACCGGCAAGGCCACGGTCGGCATCCTGCCCATGCCGGTGGCTGGCGAGCGCACGCCCTGGTGGCCGGCGCTCGACCGGGCCGGCGGCAAGACGCCCCATGTGATGGGACGGCTGCCCTTTGGCGAGATCGGCAATGTGCGCGACCCGAAGGCCCAGGCCATGGTGATCGGCCGCGCGCCGAACGAGCCGACCGGCGAGGATCGCACCTGGGTTGCCCTGCATGCGAAAAAGCCCCTGCCGCGCCGCGCCGTGCTGGCGGCGGCGAAGAAGTTGGCGCCGGATGCGCGTCTGACGCTGGAACGGGCGAAGGGCCGGGAATGGCTGCTGGACGTTACCGGCTTCGCCGCCGAGATCGACGCCGAACTGGGGCGGTTGGCCGCAGCGCTGGACGCGGAATTCCGCATCCTGGGCAGCTATGCTGTGCCGTTGTCGGCCCGGCTGAAGGATTGAAGGGAGAGGTTCGACCATCATGTCGCTGATCGTGCGCCCCGGGATTCTCGACATCGCCGCCTATGTGCCGGGCGATCATTCCCTGCCGGGCAGCGGTCCGGTGCATCGCATGGCCGCGAACGAGAGCGCGCTGGGCGCGAGCCCGCTGGCCATCGCCGCCTATCGCGAGACGGCGTCCGATTTGCATCGCTATCCCGACGGCACCTCGAAGCACGTGCGCGTGGCGCTCGGCCAGGAACACGGCATCAACCCGGACCAGATCGTCTGCGGCGCCGGGTCGGACGAGATCCTGCAACTGCTGACCCGCGCCTATGCGGGTCCGGGCGACGAGGTGCTCTATTCGCAGCATGGTTTCCTGGTCTATCCGATCGCGGCCAAGGCGGTGGGCGCCACGCCGGTGAAGGCGCCGGAGACCGATCTGCGTACCGATGTCGACGCGCTGCTGAAGGCGGTGACGTCGAAGACGCGCATCTGCTTCATCGCCAACCCAAACAACCCGACCGGCACCTATATCTCGGGCGCCGAGCTGGAGCGGCTGCGCGCAGGTCTTCCATCTCAGGTGCTGCTGGTCGTCGATGCCGCCTATGCCGAATATGTCGATGCCAAGGATTACGCCTCGGGACTGGAGATGGTCGCCAAGCATGACAACGTGGTGATGACGCGGACCTTCTCGAAGATCTTCGGCCTCGCCGCGCTTCGCCTCGGCTGGGCCTATTGCCCGCCTGCGGTCGCCGACGTGCTGAACCGTGTCCGCGGGCCGTTCAATGTGCCGGCCCCGGCCCAGGCGGCGGGCGTCGCGGCCATCGCCGACAAGGCGCATGTCGCGAAATCCAAGGCGCACAATGATTACTGGCTGCCATGGTTCAGCCAGCGGATGAAGGAGGTCGGCCTGCATCCCTATCCCAGCGTCGCCAACTTCGTGCTGGTGAAATTCCCCAGCGATCCGAAGCTGAATGCCGAGGCGGCGCTGAAATTCCTCAACGGCCGACGTATCCTGCCTCGCGGCGTGGCGGCCTATGGCCTGCCCGATTGCCTGCGCGTCACCATCGCCGAGGAAAGCGCGGTCAGGGCCTGCGCCGCGGCCCTGGAGGATTTCGTGAAGGGAGCGGCGACGCAATGAGCGATCCGCACTTCAACAAGCTCTGCATCATCGGCATCGGGCTGATCGGGTCGTCCATCGCGCGGGCGGCACGCAAGCACAATCTCGCCAAGACCATTGCCATCGCCGATTCCTCGGCCGAGGCGTTGAAAGAGGCGGAAGCGTTGAAGCTCGGCGATGCGTATCACGCCGATGCCGGCGCGGCGGTGCGCGATGCCGATCTGACCATCATCTGCGTGCCGATCGGGGCCTATGCCGCGGTGGGGCAGGCCATCGCGCCGAACCTCAAATCCGGAGCCATCCTCAGCGATGTCGGCTCGGTCAAGCAGGCAGTGGTGCGCGACCTGGGGCCGCTGGTGCCGGAGCATGTGCATTTCATTCCGGGCCACCCGGTTGCCGGCACCGAGCATTCCGGACCGAAGGCGGGCTTCTCCGAATTGTTCGAGGGTCGCTGGCAGATCCTGGCGCCGGTACCCGGCACCGACGAGCAGGCGGTCGGCAAGCTCGCCGCCTTCTGGCGCGCCATAGGATCCAATGTCGAGATCATGGAGCCCAGCCATCACGACCAGGTGCTGGCCATCACCTCGCATCTGCCGCACCTCATCGCCTATACCATCGTCGGCACGGCGACGGGCCTGGAAGGCAGCACCCAGCGCGAGGTGATCAAGTTCTCCGCCTCGGGCTTCCGCGACTTCACCCGCATCGCCGCCTCCAACCCGATCATGTGGCGCGACATCTTCCTCAACAACCGCGAGGCGGTGCTGGAGATGCTGGGCCGCTTCAACGAGGACCTGACCGCCTTGCAACGTGCCATCCGCTGGGGCGAGGGCGAGAAGCTCGAGGAATGGTTCACCCGCACCCGCGCCGTCCGCCGCTCGATCATCGATGCAAAACAGGCGTAAGCATTGCCGCGACATGGCCGAGGTCCGGGTCGAGATCGACGCGCTCGACCGCGAGATCGTCGCGCTGATCGCCGACCGGCTGCACTATATCGACGAGGCCGCGCGCCTGAAGCCGCGCCGCGACCAGGTGCGCGACGAAGCCCGCATCGCCGACGTGCTGAGGAGGGTGGAAAGCGAGGCCGCGCGCCTCGGTGCCGATCCGAAGGTGGTGGCCAGCGCCTATCGCGCGCTGGTCGAGGCCTCGATCGTGCACGAGTTCGAGAAATTTGATAAGCTGCGTCGCTGAGGGCTGCAACCGCTGAACCATAGGGCCGTTGCTTGAAGATCGCGGTCGTCATCTGCACCTTTCGCCGGTCGGACTCGCTGGTCCGCGCGCTGGCCTCGATCGCCGAGGCGGAGCCGCCGCTGTCCGCCGCGTGGCAGGTCCTGGTGGTGGACAATGGCGATTGCCGCGACACCAGGCGCGTGGTGGAGGATTTCCGTAGCCGCCTGCCCATCGATCTGCTGATCGCGCCCGAGGCCGGGCTGGCCCGCGCGCGCAACGCCGCGGCGCAGCAGGTCGATTGCGATTATTTTCTGTGGACCGATGACGACGTTACCGTCGGCCGGAACTGGCTGCGTGCCTATGAGACTGCGTTTGCGCGGAACCCTCAGGCGGCCTTTTTCGGCGGCCCGATCCTTCCGCACCTGGAAGGAACGCCGCCAAGCTGGCTTGTCGATAGCCTGCCGCGGGTCTATTCCGCCTTCGCCGGCTGCAAGATGACCGGCGACGTGACGCGATTCGACCTTCATTCGCGGGAGCTGCCGTTCGGCGCGAATTTCGCGGTGCGCGGAAAGGAGCAGCGATCATTGCGCTACGACGTCAGCCTGGGGCGCCAGCCCGGCCCGTGGCTCCTGGGTGGCGAGGAGGTCGATCTGCTCCGCCGCATCTGCGCGACCGGCGGCACGGGGGCATGGGTCTCCGACGCGGAGGTCACGCATTGGATCGATCCGAAGCGCCAGTCGATCGCCTATCTGCGCAGCTATTATGAGGGGCAGGGTTTCGCGTTGGCGCGCGCCAAGCTTGCGGCGCAGCCGCGCGGCGCCATGTTGCCGCGGCCGGTCTGGCGCGATCTGCTGCGCAGTGAGCTGGCCTATTGGATCGGCTGGCTGACGCGCCGCCCGAAAACGCAAATGCGCGCGCTGAAGAAGGCATCCAAGCTGCGCGGCATGCTGGCGGCGCAGCGGGCATTTCAACGCGCAGGCGATTTCAGCTTGGAGGCCGAACGATGAAGCGGCGTGTCCTGGTCATCGGTCTCGACGGCTACGAGCCCAGCGTCGCCGACCGCCTGATGCAGGAGGGGCGGATGCCCAACCTGCGCGACTTCGGCAAGCGCAGCGCGCAATTCAAGCTGGATCACGGCGCCGCCAAGCGCACCGGATTGGCCTGGGAGCATGTCAGCCTTGGCCGTTCGCCGGAGGGATATGGCCGGCACGCGGCCGCGCGCCTCGATGGGGCGGCCTACGAAGTGACCCAGTTCGGCACCACGCACCGGCCGTTCCTGGCGGACGTGGAGACGCGGGCGGTCATCTTCGACGCACCCTATTTCGATTTGCAGGCCGCGCCGAACTGCCGCGGGCTGGTGAGCTGGGGCGCGCACGATGCCGGCATCGAGGCGCAATGCGTGCCGGCCGGCCTGGACCAGGAGATCGCGACGAAGTTCGGGCCGTATCCCGCCACGCCCTACATCTATGGCTTTGTGTGGCCGCACAAGAAAAAGGCCCGTGCCATGGCGGACGCGCTGACCGAAGCGGTGCGCGTGCGCGGCGAGATCGGCCGCTGGCTGCTGGCGGAGCGTCTGCCGGATTGGGATGTGGGTTTGCTGGTGATCAGCGAGTTCCATTCCGCCATCGAGGCGCTGTGGCACGGCTGGGATCCGGGCCATCCGCTGCATCACGTGAAGTCGGCCGGCCCCGCGCGCGACGGAATTATCGGCGTCTACGAGGCATTCGACCGCATGCTGGGGCTTTATCGCAAGTCCTTTCCGGATGCGGAGCTGGTGTTGTTCTCCATGCACGGCATGGGCGCCAACGATTCCGATGTGCCGACCATGCTGCTGCTGCCGGAGCTGCTCTATCGCCACAGCTTCGGCGCCGAATTGTTCGAGGCGCGCGACGATTGGAGGACGGCGCCGAAAGGCGTGCCGCCGCTCGACAAGAAAGAGAACTGGTCGCGCGCGGTGAAGGCATGCATGGGCGATACCAAGCTCGACGGACCGCCGCAGCGCATCGACTGGATGCCGGCGGCTCTCTATCGCCGCTTCTGGCCGCAGATGGACGCCTTCGCCTTGCCGTCCTTCTATGACGGCCGCATCCGGGTCAATCTGGTGGGACGCGAGCAGGCCGGGCGTGTCGCCCTCTCCGACTATCACGCCAAGCTGGACGAATTGTGCGCGCTGCTCCATGCGCTGCGCAATCCGCGCACCGGCGGCCCGGCGGTGCGCGCCATCGAACGCCCGGTCGCGGGTGATCCTTTGCATGCCGACTCGACCCAGGCCGATCTGGTCATCCTCTGGCGCGATTCGCCGCTCGCCTTCACGCATGAAAAGCTGGGCACGATCGGCCCGGCGCCATACCGCCGCACCGGCGGGCACTCCGGCGATCACGGCATCGCTTATTTCTCCTCGGCCTTGTTGCCGCGCGGCACGGGGCAGGTCGCGAGTTCCTTCGACGTGATGCCGACGGTGGTCGAACTGCTGGGCCAGCCGGTCCCGCCGGGAATGAGCGGCCGCAGCCTGCTCGACGCCGGTGACGCACGGCGCAGCGCGGCCGGCTGACTTCAGTCGCGGCGCAGCCGGATGGTGCGCCGGTCGAGCGTGCCGACAACCAGTGCCGCCCGCGGCGGGGACGGAAGCTTCGGGCATCGCCGCATTGTTCGGTCCCTCGAACTGCGGCGATCCTGAAACAGAATGCTCTTGATGATGCTGTACCAGTGCATGGGGATGGACCTCTTCATCGGGATGCGGATGCGCCGCGGTATCGCATGCGACTGTGTCGACGCTAGGGCGAGCATATGGCCGGGTCGAGGTGAAAGAGGGCCGGTCTTCCGGCATGAGTACCGACCGTGGATGAAACAGATATCATGACACAGCATCACCGGCCGATGTTGACCGGGGCGGAACCGCAGCTCTTCGTCGGCGACATCCGGGCCTCGTGCGATTTCTTCGCCCGGAAGCTTGGTTTTGAGGTCGCCTTCGTCCACGGCGAGCCGCCTTTCTATGCCCAGGTGTTCCGCGACCGGGCGCGGCTCAATCTGCGGCATGTCGATCGGCCCTTGTTCGACAACGGCTTGCGCGAGCGCGAGGCTCTGCTTTCCGCCGTGATTACCCTGGACAATGCCAATGGCATCCAGGCCTTGTTCCGCGAGATTAAGAAGGCCGGCGCGCCATTGCATCAGGGGTTGCGGCAGGAACCCTGGGGCGCTCAGACCTTCATCGTCAAGGATCCGGACGGCAATTTGCTGCTGTTCGCCGGGCCATCGGAATAGGGCGGTGGAGCAGAAGGTCTAGATTGCGGCTGCTGACGCTTTGGCGCCGGCCAAAGTGTTAGAAGATGATTACCTTGCTTGGCCCCGTCATTCTGAACCGATGACCAACCCAACCGCCCGTCATCTGACCGTCGAGTTGGCGCTCCTCGCGTTGCTGGCGATTGTCTGGGGCGCCTCCTACAGCTTCATCAAGATCGGTGTCGAGACCATCCCACCGGTCACCTTCATCGCCGCGCGCACCATCATCGCCGGGCTGCTGTTGCTCGGCTTGCTGCGGCTGCGCGGCATCGCCTTGCCGAAGGATGCCGCCACCTGGCGGTCCTTCCTGGTGCAGGCCTGCCTCAACAGCGTGGTGCCTTTCACGCTCATCGCCTGGGCGGAGCAGACGGTCGATGCCGGTCTTGCCACCATCCTCAATTCCACCTCGCCGATCTTCACCTTCCTGCTGACGGCGCTGATCGTGCGCCATGAGCCGACGACGATGCGCAAGCTGTTCGGAGTCGCCGCCGGGCTGGCCGGCATCTGCCTGATCGTGGGGTTGGAAGCGCTCGACGGCATCGGGGATCAACTGATGGCGCAACTGGCGATCGTTGCCGCGACCATCTGTTATGCCGGTGCGGCAATTTTCGGGCGACGGTTCCAGAAACTCGATCCGATGGCGCCGGCCGCTGGTTCGATGCTGTGCGGTGCCATCGTGCTGCTGCCGGTCAGTCTTGCAATCGACTGGCCCTGGCAGATCGTGCCGTCGCCTGACTCGCTGCTGGCCTTGCTGGCTCTGTCGGTCGTGTCGACCGCCTTGGCCTTCGTGATCTATTTCCGATTGCTGCGCACCCTGGGTTCGGTGGGCACCGTGGCCCAAGCCTATCTGCGCGTGCCCGTCGGCGTTGCCATCGGCGTGGTCTTCCTCGGCGAGACGCCCGGCCCGGCCGCCTATGTCGGGCTGATCTGCGTGGTGATTGGTGTCGCAGCCATGACGATTCCGGTGCGCGGAAGAGCGGCAACGGTTTGATCGCTATTCCTTGACCGCCCCGGTCATCGACGAGACGTAGTGCTCGACGAAGAAGGAATAGAGGATCACCACCGGCAGCGAGCCGATCAGCGCGCCGGCCATCAGCGAGCCCCATTCATAGACGTCGCTGCGCACCAGCTCGGTCAGCACACCGACCGGCACCGTCTTGTTCTCCGAGGACTGCACGAAGGTGAGGGCGTAGATGAACTCGTTCCAGGACAAGGTGAAGGCGAAGATGCCGGCGGAGATCAGGCCCGGCACGGCCAAGGGCAGCACGATCTTGGTCAGTATCTGCCAGCGCGTGGCGCCGTCGATCAGGGCGCATTCCTCCAGCTCGTACGGGATGGAGCGGAAATAACCCATCAGCAGCCAGGTGCAGAACGGGATCAGGAACGTGGGATAGGTCAGGATCAGCGCCATCCGCGTGTCATAGAGGCCGAGCTTGAACACCATGACCGCCAGCGGAATGAACAGGATCGAGGGCGGCACCAGGTAGGCCAGGAAGATGGCGAGCCCGATGGAGCGCGAGCCCTTGAAGCGCAGCCGCTCGATCGCATAGGCCGCGAACACCGAGGCGACCAGCGACAGCAGGGTCGCCGCGACCGAGATGATGACGGTGTTCCACAGCCAGTTCGGATACGAGGTCTCGAACAATAGGTATTTGATATGGTCGAGCGTCGGCTGCACCACCCAGAAGGGGCTGAAATTCTTGTAGTCGGTCAGCTCGTTGTTCGGCTTCACCGCCGTGACCGCCATCCAGTAGAACGGGAACAACAGCACGAAGCAGAAGATCGCCAGCGGCAGATAGACGGTGACGAGACGGCGCGGCAGGCGGTTGAGATAGTTCATCCCGCCTTCGTCGCCTGCTTGAGGAGTATGTTCGGCAGCGGCCATCAGTCGCTCCCGCCCTGCTGCCAGCGGCGCCGCTGCAGGCCGAAATAGCTGAACAGGATCGCCGCCAGCAGGAAGGGGATCATGGCGACGGCGATGGCCGCGCCCTCGCCCAACGTGCCGCCGGAAATGCCGCGCTGGAAGCTCAAGGTCGCCATCAGGTGGGTAGCGTTCACCGGCCCGCCGCGGGTCAGCACATAGATGAGCTGGAAGTCGGTGAAGGTGAACAGCACCGAGAAGGTCATGACGATGGCGATGATCGGCGTCAATAGCGGCAGCGTCACATAACGGAATCGCTGCCAGGACGTGGCGCCATCGAGCGTCGCGGCCTCGTAGAGCGAGGGCGGGATGGTCTGCAGCCCCGCCAGCAGGGTGATGGCGATGAAGGGGATGCCGCGCCAGACATTGGCGGCGATCACCGCGGCGCGCGCATTGGTCGGGTCGCCCAGGAAGTTGATCGGCGTGTCGATCCAGCCAAGCTGCAGCAGCACATAGGAGATAATCGAGAATTGCGCGTCATAGATCCACCAGAAGGCGATGGCCGAGAGCACCGTCG
Organism: Dongiaceae bacterium; assembly: GCA_035549815.1. Classification (GTDB taxonomy): domain Bacteria; phylum Pseudomonadota; class Alphaproteobacteria; order Dongiales; family Dongiaceae; genus Dongia_A. The sequence continues at coordinate 2,528 of DASZQC010000414.1, read as the reverse complement.
GCACCACCCAGGGCAGCAGCACGATGGCGCGGAAAAAGGCCTTGAAAGGCAGCCGTTCGTTCAGAATCAGCGCCAGCCACAGGCCGAGGCCGAATTTCAGCACCGAGGCGGTGATTGTGTAGAGCAGGGTGTTGAAGACCGACAGCCAGAAGACGGCGTCGTCCCAGAGATACTCGTAATTCTCCAGCCCGATGAAAATGCCCGGCCGGCCGATGCGCTCGTCGGTGAAGCCGAGCCAGACGCCAAGCCCCAGCGGATAAGTGAGGAACAGCAGCAGCAGGACCGCCGCTGGTAGCAGGAAGACGAATCCCAGCGCCCCGCGACTCTCTTGCAGGCGCAAGAGGAGCGGCCGCTGGGCGGGGCGACCAAGGGCTTCGGTGCTTGCCATGTGTGCTTGCCGGAAAGTCGGGGCCGGCGCATATCCGCCGGCCCCGCACCTCGATCAGACGCGGTAGTAGCGGTTGGCGCGCTTCTCGGCGCGCTCCATCGCTTCCTGCGGCGTGAACTGGCCGGTCACGGCCTCGGCGAACATGTCGACGAGCACGTAATCCGCCATCACCGCCGCCGAGGCATAGCCGAGCGGCCCTTCATAGCCGTTCGGGCGCAGCGTCTCCGACGCCTTGGCATAAGGCGCGTTCGCCGGATCGGCGGTCCAGACGGGATTGCTGGCATAGGCCTTCAGCGTTTGGCAGCAATAGCCGCTGGACTTGGTGATCCAGTCGTTCATCTGCGCTTCCTCGAACATGAAGCGCAGGTACTCGCGCGCCGCGTTCGGATACTTGGTGTATTTGAAGATGACGGCGCTGGTCACCTGGTAGAGCTCAACCGACTTGCCGACCGGACCGATCGGCAAATTGGTGGTGCGGATGTCCTTGGCGATGTCGGCCAGCTTCGGGTCGTTCTTCGCCGAGTAATAGGCGGAGATGCCGTTGGCGATCACCGACAACTCGCCGGCCAGGAAGGCGCGGTTGTTGTTGACGTCGAGCCAGCCTTCGGTGCCGGGGATGAAGGTCTTGTAGAGCGCCTGGGCGTATTCGATGGCCTTCAGCGTCTCCGGACTGTTGATGGTGACGTTGCCGTCCTTGTCGACCATCTTGCCGCCGTGGCTCCATAGCAGCCAGTGGGCGTAGTTGTTACCGTCGCCGACACCATGACCGTGGGTGAAGCCGACCGGGTGGCCGTTCTTCTGCAGCGCCTTGCACAGTTCCAGGAAGTCGTCGGTGGTCTTGGGGAATTCGGACCAGCCGGCTTCCTTCACCCAGCTCTCGCGATAGACGATGGCGTTGCCGATGGTGGCGAGTGGCAGGCCGACCATCTTGCCGTCGCGCGTCACGTAGTCCTTCGGGCCGTCATACCAGCCGCCATACTTGCCGCCGAGATAGTCGCCGAGGTCCGTCACATCCATCAGCTTGTCCGGATATTGCTGCGGATCGTCGAACCAGACGAACATGAGGTCGGGGCCGGAGCCGACATTGGCGGCCACCGCGGCCTTGGGCCGGATGTCTTCCCAGCTTTCCTTGTCGACGCGCACCTGCACGCCGGTCTGCTCTGTGAATTTCGCCGTGTTCGCGAGCCACGATTCCTCGTCCGCCTTCACGAACGGCGACCAGCGCAGCAGGCGCAGGGAGGCGCCTTCTTCCGGCTTGAAGCTCAAATCCGCGGCCGATGCCGAACGACGGCCGATCAGGCTTGGCGCCATCGCGCCGGCGGCAAGGCCGGCGGTGGTCTTGATCACATCGCGTCTGGTGAATTTCATCGCTTCCTCCGTTGGTTTTTTTAAAGTCGTTTACCGGTCGCGCCATCGAACAGATGGACGAGGCCCGGCTGTGGTTTCAGGCTGATCTTCTCCCCCGGATTGAACATGTGCCGTTCGCGGAACACCGCGACCATCTCGCCGCCATGGGCCAGGCGCGCATTGACTTGCACCTCCGGGCCGGTGGGTTCCACCACCACGACCTCGGCGTTCATGCCGCCATCGCCCAGCATCAGATGCTCCGGGCGCACGCCAAGCTCGACCGGCTGGCCGTCCTGCACCGGGCCGGAGAGTTCCAGCGGCAGACGCCAGCCGTCATCCCCGACAAAGGTCGGACGGCCGTCCAACGCAATGCGGCCTTTCACGAAATTCATCGCCGGCGAGCCGATGAAGCCGGCGACGAAACGGTTGCCCGGCTTGTCATAAAGCGCCAGCGGCGCCCCCATCTGCTCGATGCGGCCGTCATGCATCACGACGATCTTGTCGGCCATGGTCATGGCCTCGATCTGGTCGTGCGTGACATAGACGGTGGTTGTCTTCAGGCGCTGATGCAGCTCCTTCACCTCGGCGCGCATGGCGACGCGCAGCTTGGCGTCGAGGTTGGAGAGCGGCTCGTCGAACAGGAACACCTGCGGGTCGCGCACGATGGCGCGGCCCATGGCGACGCGCTGGCGCTGCCCGCCCGACAGCTGCCGCGGATAGCGCGCCAGCAGCGCCTGCAGCCCGAGGATGCCGGCGGCGCGGCCGACGCGCTCTTCGGTCTCGCTATGCGGCG
>DASZQC010000413.1:0-15266 GCA_035549815.1 Dongiaceae bacterium | reverse complement strand
TGGTGTCCATCGCGCAGGGATTCGCTCGCGATCGAGGGGGCGATCTCCGGCCCGGCGAAGGGCTGGAAATTCTCCTCGCCCGGCTGGGCCGGGCGCACCGGCAGCAGCACGAAACTCTCGCCGCAGATGACGCTGAGCGTGGTCAGGCTCGGCGACGGCCAGATGACCGGCCAATATTGCGTGGAGATGGCGACCCGCAACCGGTTGCCCTTGGACACGCGGCGTCCGGTCGCCTTGAAGATCAAGGTGGCACGGTCTGCCTGCCCCGGAACCAAGTCCCTGGGAAATTCGTGGCTCGTGCGATGGGTCAGGTTTAGAACGCCATAGCTGATCAAAGACGAGGTACCGTCCGGCGAGACTTCGCACAGGCGCGCGCAGATATTCGCGCGCGGCGCGTCGACACTGAAGGCCAGATGCAGCTCGGCGGCGCCGAGGATGTCGATATCCCGCGCCAGCACCGGCCCGTCGAAGCAGAGCGCCATGCCGTCCTCGCGGCGCTGATCCACCGCCATGTCCGGGCAGGTGCCGCCATAGCCGCCCCAGCGGCCGCATTCGGCACCGGCGGTCACGGGCGAGCAGATATCCAGCTTCGCCCCCGCCTGCGCCTTGTCGCCGAGCGCGCGGTCGTTGAGGAACAGGCGGCGCGTCTCCAGGCGCGGCGACGGCCAGTGCTGTTCCGCCACCCAGCGGCCTTCATGCACCGTGTCATAGAACGGCCGCGGCGCTTCCGGGCCGTTGATCCAGGTGGTCAGCATCGGGCCGTCCATGATGCCGTTGGCCTCGCCCTTCAGCCAATGGCCCCACCAGCGCACCATCTCCTGCATGTAGCCGATCAACGGGCCCGGCGCGCCGCGGCAGGGGTACATATGATTCCACGGGCCGACGAGCCCCTTGCGCGGCCCCGCCGCATGCTCCAGCACGCGCAGCACGGAGCTGGGATAGGAATCGTCCCAGCCGCTGATGGCATAGACCGGAACATCGAACCCGCTCCAATTCTCGCAGACCGAACCCTGTTTCCAATAGGGGTCGCGGCGCTGATGGCCGATCCAGGATTCGGAGAAGGAGCGGTTGGCATGCACCCGCTGTTGCCACATGTCGCGCCAGCGTTCGCCGACGATCTGCGGATCGGGCGGCAGCGCGCCATAGGTCAGCATGCAGCCGGACCAGAGCGGATCCTCCGTCAGCAGGCAGCCGCCCATGTAATGCACGTCGTCGGAATAGCGGTCGTCGCTGCAGCACAGGGCGACGATGGCCTTCAGCGCCGGCGGGCGCAGCGCCGCAACCTGCAGCGCGTTGAAGCCGCCCCAGGAAATGCCGGTCATGCCGACATTGCCGTTGCACCAGGTCTGCTTCGCCAGCCAGGCGATGATCTCGACGCCGTCCTGCTGCTCCAACGGCAGATACTCGTCGGTCAGGATGCCGCCGCTGTCGCCGGAACCGCGGATGTCGACGCGCACGCCGGCAAAACCATGACCGGCGAGATAGGGCATCAGCTCGGTGTCGCGGAAGATCGTTCCGTCGCGGCGCCGATACGGCACCATCTCGACGACGGCGGGCACGCGCGATTGTTCGGCATCCTCGGGAAGCCAGATGGTCGCGGCGATCTCGGCGCCGTCGGCGAGCGGGATGAAGACGGAATCGCGTTTGACGACCTTGCGCGGAAACACACTGACAACGCGCATGTCCCCCGCTCCCCCAATCGCCGCATCGAGGGGAACAGTCTATTCTCTTGTTGAATAAACTTTCAATAAGAAAAATAGAGTGGAGACCGGCGCGCGTTACAGGCGGATAAGGCCGATCCCGTCTCGCAGTTTGATCCGCACGTCGGAGCCGAAATCGCGCGAGGAATCCTGCAGGCGCGCGATGATCTTGCGCGCTTTCTTGCCCGTGGCGAGGCGCGGAATGCCGCTCTGCGTCAGCGGTGCGCCGTAGAAGAGATCGACGGGATAGAGTCGGACTTCCGACACGCGATTGCCCCTGAAACGGTTCACCGCTGCCACGCTTTCGAATGTCACTTCGTTGGCGAAGCTCTGGGCGTTGAGCAGGCCGGTGATGTCGGCATCGGTCGCCAGTTCCGGCTTGACGAAGGCCCGCGCCAGGCTCGCACGGTTGATCTGAAACAATTCTTCGGGAAGCGATTCCTGCATGTCGCTCCAGAAGAAATTGCCCAGCCCATAGAAGATCGGCCGCCCCTTGTAGATCTCGACCGGCCCCAGATGATGGATACCGGACACCGCGAAGACATCCGCGCCCGCGTCGATCGCCGCCTTCGCCAGATCGCGCAGGAAATAGGACGGCAGTTCGGGAAATCCCTCCGCCGCGATCTCATGCGCATGGATCGTGGCGATCAGCACATCCGCGCTCTGCTTGCCCTGCCGGATATTGTACAGAATGCCGGCCAGATCGTCCGGGTCCATTTCGTGGCGATAGCCTGTCCGCTCGCCAATCTCGAACTCCTTGCCGAACAGGGACAAGCGCGACGACTTGGTCGCCGCTTCGAGTTGCGCCGGTGACAGCACCGCCTTCGCCACCTCGCGCAGTTTCGCCATGACCTCGCGCGGCACCACATTGATGTGCTTCAGCCGAAGCGCGCTGACACCCGGCCGTCCCGGCGCCGCATGCCGCGGCGCCAGCGCGTCGCTGGTAGGCCGGAAGGTCGAGACCATGGAAACCAGCGCCACGCGGCCTTTTGGGCTCTCGAAATAGCGCGGCGCGCGCGCCAGACCCTGCGTCTCGCCGCTGCCGGCATGGATCAATCCGGCTTCATCCAGCCGGCGGCTGGTCTCGCGCATGCCTTCCAGGCCCCAATCAAGTGTGTGGTTGTTGGCGCGCGCCAGGAGATTGAACCCCATCTTCGCGAAATCCTGCGTCACCGCGGGCAGGCTCGAAAGCGGCCAGTCACCATCCCAGGCGTATGGATGGCCCTGGAAGCTTGCCAGATCGAGGATCGTGGTCTCGAGATTGCCGCAAGTCGCGTCGCTCGCGCGCAGCACCGCGAGGATCTTCGCGAAGGCCGGCTCGACCGATTCATAGTGCGACAAAGGCCGCGACAGGATGCAATCGCCCACGACGCAGAGCGAGAAACCGTCGGCGACGTTGGTGTTCAGCTCCTGCGCCAAGGGCCGGCGCGGATCGAACGCTGCGAAATCCTTGATGTTGGGATCTGAAACGGGGGCGTTGCGGCCGCGCGACGGAGCTGAACTACGTTTGGCCATGAAACTCCCCCAAGCTGCATGAGCCGGGGAAGATAGGCGCTCGATCAGCCTTTGCGCAAGAGCGCGGGGTCCGGCTATTTGCCGTTGCTGTGCTTCAGCGCTTCGACCACGCGGTGCGAGACGAACTGGCTGACGTCGCCGCCGAGGCGCTGAATCTCCTTCACGAAGCGCGAGGAGATGAAATGGCTGCGCTCCGAGGCCATCAAGAACACGGTCTCGATGCCGGGGCTGAGCCGCGCATTCATACCTGCCATCTGAAACTCGTATTCAAAGTCCGAGACGGCGCGTAAGCCGCGGATGATGACCTTGGCGCCGACCTGCTCGGCAAACTGGACCAGCAGGCTGTCGAAGGTAACGACCTCGATGGAGGAAGAGAGGCCGTTCTTGGTGTCGGCGATCTCGCCGCGCAGCAGCTCCGCGCGTTCCTCGACGGAAAAGATCGGCCCCTTGCCGGCGTTCACCGACACCGCCACCACCAGCTTGTCGACCAGGGTGGCCGCGCGCTTGATGATGTCGAGATGCCCGTTGGTCACCGGATCGAAGGTGCCCGGATAGATGCCGATGCGCTGTCCCGCCATGATCCGCCCCCGCTTCTGGCTTCGCTGCCCTGATCCCGCCGCCCGGCGCTACTTGCCGCCATTCTCCGGCGCCGGCTCACCCTCTCCGCCGTCGCCCGCATCGCCTTCGTCGCCGCCGTTCTCTTCACCGAGGTCGTTCAGGTGCGCGACCGCGACCACCGCCTCGCTCTCGGCGACGCGGAACACGGTGACGCCCTGCGTCTGGCGCCGGGCGATGCGGATGTCGTGGACCGGGCAGCGGATCAACTGCCCGCCATCGGTCACCAGCATGATCTGGTCGGTCTCCGCCACCGGGAAGGAGGCGACCACCGGGCCGTTGCGCGGCGTCACTTCGATATTGGCGACACCCTGCCCGCCGCGGCCGATGACGCGATATTCATAGGCCGAGGTGCGCTTGCCGAAGCCCTTCTCGGTGACGGTGAGGATGAACTCTTCCAGCACCTCGAGCTGCGTCAGCCGCTCCTGCGTCAGCACCACGCCGCTGGTATCGGCGGTGGTTTCCTCCGCCTCCTCGCCGACGCCCGCCTCACCCAGGGCGCGGCGCTTGGCGATGGCGTAGCGCAGATAGGCGTCGCGTTCGTCCAGCTCAACCTCGACATGGCGCAGCACCGACATGGAGACGACGCGGTCGCCCTCTTCCAGCTTGATGCCGCGCACGCCGACGGAATCGCGGCCGGCGAAGACGCGCACGTCCGAGACGGCGAAGCGGATCGCCTTGCCGCTGCGGGCCGCCAGCAGGATGTCGTTGTCGGCCGTGCCGACGCCGACGCCGATCAGCCGGTCGCCCTCGTCCAGCTTCATGGCGATCTTGCCGTTCGCCTTCACGTCGACGAAGTCGCTGAGCTCATTGCGCCGCACGTAGCCGCTGGCGGTGGCGAAGAAGATGTTGCTCTTGGACCAGAGCGATTCATCCTCGGGCAGCGGCAGGACCGTGGAGATGGTCTCGCCGCTATTCAACGGCAGCAGGTTGATCAGCGCCTTGCCGCGCGCCTGCGGATTGCCGAGCGGCAGGCGATAGACCTTCATCTTGTAGACCATGCCGCGGGTGGAGAAGAACAGCACCGGCGTATGGGTATCGGCCACGAAGACCTGAGAGACGAAATCCTCTTCCCGCGTCCCCATGCCGGCGCGGCCCTTGCCGCCGCGGCGCTGCGCCCGGTAGGTCGAGAGCGGCACGCGCTTGATATAGCCGCCATGGGTGACGGTGACGACCATGTCCTCGCGCTGGATCAAGTCCTCGACGTCCTGTTCGAACTCGAGGTCCTGGATCGTGGTCCGGCGCGGAGAGCCGAACTTGTCCTTCATCTCGATCAGTTCGTCGCGCAGGATGCCGAGGCGCTTGGGCCGGCTGTCCAGCGTCTCCAGGCAATCGGCGATCTTGGCCGCGTGCTCGCGCAGCTCGTCGGCGATCTTGTCGCGCTCCAGGCCGGTCAGGCGCTGCAGGCGCAGATCAAGGATCGCCTTGGCCTGCGCCTCGGTGAGCTGGTACGCGCGCGAGACGCCGTCCAGGTCCGCCGGGTCGTCGATCAGCTTGATCAGCGGCGCGATGTCGACCGCCGGCCAGGTGCGCGCCAGCATCCGCTCCTTGGCCTCCTGCGGGCTCGGCGCATGGCGGATCAGCGCGATCATCTCGTCCAGATTGGCCACGGCGACGGCGATGCCCATCATCGTGTGGGCGTTCTCGCGCGCCTTGCGCAACTCGTACACGGTGCGCCGGGTGATCACCTCCTCGCGGAAGGCGATGAAGGCGGCGATGATGCGCTTGATGTTCAGCAGCTCGGGCTGGCCGCCGTTCAGCGCCAGCATGTTGACGCCGAAGCTGGTCTGCAGCGAGGTGAAGCGGAAGAGCTGGTTCAGCACCACGTCGGTCATGGCGTCGCGCTTCAGCTCGATGACGACGCGCACGCCCTCGCGGCTGCTCTCATCGCGCAGGCCGGAAATGCCGTCGATGGTCTTGTCCTTTACCACCTCGGCCATGCGCTCGACCATGCGGGCCTTGTTCACCTGGTACGGCACCTCGGTGACGATGATGGCGTCGCGATCGCGCCCTTCCTCGACGTGGGTGCGGCCGCGGATCATGATCGAACCGCGCCCGGTGTGATACGCCTCGCGGATGCCGGCGCGCCCCAGGATGATGCCCCCGGTCGGGAAATCCGGACCCGGCAGGATCTCGATCAACTGGTCGATGGTGATGTCCGGATTTTCAAGATAGGCGATGCAGGCGTCGATCACTTCCGACAAGTTATGCGTCGGGATGTTGGTCGCCATGCCGACGGCGATGCCGCCGGCGCCGTTGACCAGAAGGTTCGGAAAGCGCGCCGGCAGGACGCGCGGCTCTTTCGACTTCTCGTCGTAGTTCGGCTGGAAATCGACGGTCTCCTTGTCGAGATCGTCGAGCAGCGCCTCCGCAGCTTTGTGCAGCCTGACCTCGGTATAGCGCATCGCCGCCGGGGAATCGCCGTCCATCGAGCCGAAGTTGCCGTGGCCGTCGACCAGCGGTAGGCGCATGGAGAAATCCTGCGCCATGCGCACCAGCGCGTCGTAGATCGACTGGTCGCCATGCGGGTGATAGTTACCCATGACGTCACCGACCGCGCGCGCGGCCTTTTTATGGGCAATGTTGGAGCTGAAGCCGCTCTCGGACATGCCGTAGAGGATGCGCCGGTGCACCGGCTTCAGGCCGTCGCGCACATCAGGCAACGCGCGGCTCACGATCACGCTCATCGCGTAATCGAGATAAGAACGCCGCATCTCCTCTTCGATGGTGATCGGCGTCGTGTCGAACGGATTGGTCGGATTCGTCGGTTGATCGGTCACTGAACTGGAACTCGGTTTTCGGGCTGAAAAAGGGACCGGAGCAGCCCCCGATTCCACTGGCCGTTTGATAGCAGATTCGACTCCCCGTCACAACCTTTCGCAGGCGCAAAAAACCCCATGCAAATCAGCGATTTACTGGGCGATTTCATGGCCTGCCGGAGACCCGGCGGCAAAGCGGCACGCAGGCGCCGGATTCAGCGCGGCAGACCGGCGAAACCGGCGGCCGAAACGCGCCGCTCGGACAAAGCCGACCGGGGTGGGGGATGCTGTGTCCGCTCGACTTCGGGAGAGAACTTCCCCCACCCCGCCCTCCCGGATTCCGGCAGGGTTTCCGTTCGGTCAGTGCGCTTTCAGCGGCAGCGACGCCAAGACCGTCCGCAGAATCTCGTCCGCGAGATCGGGGTCGTCGACGCCGCGTGCCATGACCATGGCGCCGACCATGGCGGCATAGCTGGCGATGGCGCTGCGCCGCCTCTCCGCTTTCGACTTGCCCGGCACCCAGCCGGTCAGCCGCTCCATCATCGTCCGCAACCCTTCGGTCATCGTCCGGCGCACGGATTTGCCCTGCCGCGCAACATCGGGCCCAAGCGCCGCGATCAGGCAGCCGCTGCCCGGCTTGTCGATGTGCGTCTGCGACAGATAGGAACCGGCGATCGCGCCCAGCGGATCGCCTGGGGATTCCGTCGCCAGCCGGTCCCATTTCTCGACGGATTTCTCCAACGCCCGGGCGCACGCCTCGGCGGCCAGATCGTCCTTGGATCGGAAATGGCCGTAGAAGCCGCCATGGGTCAAACCCGCGCTTTTCATCAGGTCGGCAACACCGATGCCGTCGAAGCCGCGCTCGCGGAACAGCTTCGCGGCTGCCTGCACAATGCGTTCGCGGTTTTCCGCCGCCTGCTCCCGGGTCACGCGCATCGCCTGCTCTCCTCCTTGGCTGCCCTTGACAGGATATATGATGATCGTCATATATTGCAACAATCATGATGACCGTCATTTAACGAGCAAAGGCGAAATCCCATGCGGTACAAGACCTTCGGCCGGCACACCGGCCTGCGCGTGTCGGAGCTGGCGCTGGGCACCGGCAATTTCGGCACCGGCTGGGGTCACGGCGCGGAGCCGGCCGAGGCGCGGAAGATCTTCGACCTGTATCTGGAGGCCGGCGGTAACTTCATCGACACAGCCAACGGCTATCAGTTCGGCCAGGCGGAGACCCTGCTCGGCGATCTCATTGCCGCGGACCGCGACAATCTGGTCATCGCGACCAAATATTCGCTGCCGACCGACGCCAATCCCACGCTGTCGCGCACCGGCAACAGCCGCAAGAACATGATCCGCTCGGTCGAAGAGAGCCTGAAGCGGCTGAAGACCGATCACGTCGATCTGTTCTGGGCGCACATGACCGACGGCGCGACGCCGATCGAGGAGATCGTGCGCGCCTTCGACGATCTCGTCCGCGCCGGCAAAATCCATTATGCGGGCCTGTCCAACTTCCCGGCCTGGCGCATCGCGCGCGCCGCCACGATCGCGGAGCTGCGCGGCTGGTCGCCGATCGCCGGCATCCAGGTGGAATACAGCCTGGTCGAGCGCACGGCGGAACGGGAGCTGACGCCGATGGCCGAGGCGTTGGGCCTGGCCGTCGCCGCCTGGTCACCGCTCGGCGGCGGATTCCTCACCGGCAAATACCGCAACAACGAGGAAGGCCGCCTGAACCGCCTGGGCATCCTGATCCATAGCGAGAAATCGGCGCGCGAAACCGCCGTGCTCGACGCGCTGCTAACGGTCGCCAAGGAAGTCGGCGCGACGCCGACCCATGTCGCCATCGCTTGGCTGCGCCACAAGGGCGCGCAATCAACCACCAGCATCATCCCGATCCTGGGGCCGCGCACGACGGAACAGCTCGCGGCGACCTTGGGCGCGCTGGAGGTGAATCTGTCGCCGGAGCAAGTGGAGCGGCTCGATGCCGCGGGCACCATCCCGCTCGGCGTGCCGCATCAGGTGATCCGCGACTATGTCCCGCACATCCAAGGCGGCAAGCCGGACCTGCTGGACCTGCCGGCCATTCCCGCCGCCTGACACCGCCGCAGGGGAACACGCATGCTGTCGCGCCTGATCGCACCCGCCCTCGGCCGCCGCAACATCCATTACGGCTGGGTGGTGGCCGGCGTCACTTTCCTGACCATGCTGGTCACCGCCGGAGCGGTCGGCGCGCCGGGTGTTCTGCTACTGCCTTTGCAGCGCGAGTTCGGCTGGGAGACGTCGGATATCTCCGGCGCGCTCGCCATCCGCCTGCTGCTGTTCGGATTGATGGGTCCATTCGCTGCCGCCCTGATCAACCGCTTCGGCGTGCGGGTCGTCGCTCTGTGCTCCTTGACTTTGGTCAGCGGCGGCCTCGCTCTGTCGCTGCTGATGACCGAGGTCTGGCAGCTTATCCTGTTGTGGGGCGTCGTCGTCGGATTCGGCACCGGCATGACCGCCCTGGTGCTGGGCGCGACCATTGCCACGCGCTGGTTCACGGCCCGGCGCGGCCTGGTGATCGGCTTGCTCACGGCCAGTTCCGCCACCGGACAATTGGTGTTCATGCCGGTGCTGTCGGTGCTCTCCGAACAGGTCGGCTGGCGCGCGGCCTTGTCGCTGCTGTGCCTGCTGCTGGTCGCGGCCGGCATCGCCGTGCTGGCGCTGATGCGCGACCGGCCGTCGGATGTCGGCCTGGCGCCCTATGGCGAGGCTGCGACGAATGCGCCGTCCGCTCCGCCGCCATCCGGCTCCGTCGCCATGGCGGCGATCAATGCGCTGCGCGATGCATCACGGACGCGGGTCTTCTGGGTCCTGTTCGGCACCTTCTTCGTCTGCGGCGCCAGCACCAACGGCTTGCTGCAGCCCTATCTGATCCCCTTCTGCGTCGATGGCGGCGTGCCGGAAGTGCGCGCGGCGGGATTGCTGGCGCTGATCGGCGTGTTCGATTTCGTCGGCACGGTGGCTTCCGGTTGGTTGTCGGACCGCCACGACAATCGCTGGCTGCTGTTCTGGTATTACGGGTTGCGCGGCTTGTCGCTGCTCTATCTGCCGCTGTCGGACTTCAGCTTCTACGGCCTGTCGCTGTTCGCCGTCTTTTACGGCCTCGATTGGGTGGCGACGGTGCCGCCGACCGTGCGCCTGACCGCCGAGCGCTTCGGGCGTGAGCGCGCCAATTTGGTGTTCGGCTGGGTCTTCGCCGGACATCAGATCGGCGCCGCGGCGGCGGCCTTCGGCGCCGGCTGGTCGCGCAGCGAGTTGCTAAGCTATGTACCGGCCTTCCTGGTCTCCGGCGCACTGTGCATCGCGGCGGCGATGTTGATCCTGTCCATCAGCAAGAAGAAGCCGGTCTTGAGTGCCGCGCCGGCGGAGTAAGCCCAGCGGAGTATGCCATGTCCAACGCCGATCCCATCGTCATCGTCTCCGCCGCGCGCACGCCGCTGGGCCGCTTTCTCGGCGATCTCTCCGGTGTGCCGGCGCCGCAACTCGGCGCCCACGTCCTGCGCGCCGCTCTGACGCGCGCCAGGCTGACACCGGACGCGGTGGACGAGGTGCTGCTGGGTTGCGTGCTGCCGGCGGGCCAGGCACAGGCGCCAGCCCGGCAGGCGGCGCGCGCGGCGGGCCTGCCGGATGCGGCCGGCACCACCACCATCAACAAAGTCTGCGGCTCCGGCATGAAGGCAACCATGCTGGCGCACGATCTGATCCGCGCCGGCTCTGCCGAAATCGTCGCGGCGGGTGGCATGGAATCCATGTCGAATGCGCCCTACCTGCTGCCGAAAGCCCGCGCCGGCTATCGCGTGGGCCACGAACGCGTCTTGGACCATATGCTGCTCGACGGTCTCGAGGACGCTTACGAAGGCGGGCGCCCGATGGGCGATTTCGGCGAAGCGACGGCACAGGCCTATCAATTCAGCCGCGCCGACCAGGACGCCTACGCCATCGAAACGCTGGAACGCGCCCGTGCCGCGATCCAGTCCGGCGCCTTCAAGGCCGAGATCGCGCCGATCGAGAATCCCGCCAAGGGCGGCGCGAAAATCATCGACACCGACGAGCATCCGCTGAAAGTCAGCCCGGAGAAGATTCCGGCGCTGAAACCGGCCTTCCGCCCCGACGGCACGATCACCGCCGCCAGTTCCTCCGCCAATGCCGACGGCGCCGCGGCTCTGATCCTGACCAGCCAGGGACGCGCCGAGCGTGACAACCTGCCGATCCTGGCGCGGATCCGCGGCCACGCCACCCACAGCCAGGATCCCGCCTGGTTCACCACCGCGCCGATCCCGGCCATCCGCAAGTTGCTGGACAAAGTCGGCTGGTCGGTCGCCGATGTCGACCTGTTCGAGATCAACGAAGCCTTCGCAGCCGTCGCCATGGCGGCGCAGCGCGACCTCGGTATCCCGCGCGACCGGTTGAATGTGAATGGCGGCGCCTGCGCCCTGGGCCACCCGATCGGCGCCACCGGCGCGCGCCTGATCGTCACCCTGCTGCATGCGCTGGCGGCACGCGGCCTCACCCGTGGGATCGCCGCCCTTTGCATCGGCGGCGGCGAGGCGACGGCGATTGCCGTCGAGCGGACGCGCTAGACGGCCAAGGCCAGCGCGACCGAGGCGATGAGCAACATCGCAAACGCGATGTTGACGATCCGGTTCGTGCGCGGGTCGCGGAACAGCCGCGTCATCGCGGCACCCGCCAGCAACCAGGCAAAATTCACCGCGACCATGATCACCAGCAGGATCGCCAGCTTGGCGGCGAAGCCCAACGCAAAGCCGGAGAACAAGGCCGCCATCGCCGCATAGCCTTTGGGATTGATCAGCGACAGCAGGAAACCGGCCAGGAAATCCGGCGGCGCTCCTTGCATGGCACCGTCGGCGAGCGGCGGCGCCGTGGCGATGCGATAGGCGAGATAGAGGAAATAGAGCGCGGACAGGACGATCACCACCGGTATGGCGCCGGGCAGCGCCAGCACCAGCCCGGCCAGCCCGCTGGCGACGATGGCGATGACGCCGATCATGCCGATGACGATCCCGGCCATGTAGCCGAACCCGCGCCGGCCGCCGAAGGCAGCGCCGGTTGCGGCAAGGCTCAACGTCGCCGGTCCTGGGCTGCCCGCCAAGGCCAGCGCCGCCAATGTAAACCCGAACCACTGCTCCACGCGATCAAGCCATGCTATAAAGGCCCATGGCTGCACATCAGATAGCAGGCGCCCAAGCGCGTCTTGAACGATCGTGCGACACCGAAGTCAGCGATTGGATTCGCATCGCGCCGTCCGCGCCAGGCATTGACCGCGCCGAGATCTGCTTCACCCGCCGCGGCTACGCGCCGCATCGTCACGACACCTATGCCATCGGCTTCACCGCCGCGGGCGTGCAGGCCTTCCGCTATCGTGGCGTCAACGAGCGCAGCGTCGCCGGGCAGATCTTTGTCCTGCATCCGGACGAACTGCATGACGGGCGGCCGGCCATAGATTCAGGATTCCGTTATCGCAGCCTCTATATCGAGCCGCGCCTGATTCACGAAGCGCTGGACCATGCGCGGCCCCTGCCCTTCGTCCGCCGCGCGGTCTCCCGGGACCGACGCCTTGCGGCGGCGATCCTGCCGGCGCTGGACGACCTTGCGAGCCCGCTGGACGAGATGCAGCGCGATCAGATCATCACGGACCTGGCCGAAGCGCTGAGCGCGGTCGACGGATCGGCGCCCGGCAAGCGGCTCCGCGCGCCGGATCGCAGAGCCGTAACGCGGGCGCGTGCCTATCTGGATGCCAATCGTTTGCGCAACGTCGGCTCCGGCGAGCTCGAATCCGTCACCGGGCTCACCCGCTTCGAACTGGCGCGGCATTTTCGCGTCGCCTTCGGCACCAGCCCGTATCGGTATCTGACGTTGCGTCGCCTCGATCATGCCAAGGCCATGATCTGCGCCGGAGGAAACCTCGCCGACACCGCCTTGACCTGCGGCTTCGCCGACCAGAGCCACATGACCCGCCACTTCAAAAGGGCTTTCGGCCTGTCGCCGGCGCACTGGCTCATGCTCCACCGCGCGGCGCCGCGTTTCACAGTTGCGTGACGGCCCGCGCGGGCGGGTTGATCTCGCGCCGGTCGAAGCGCCAAATTCGGGATAGCTGCCTCGCAACCTCGCCGCAGAGGTGATGTCCATGATCTCGAAACGCCAATTGCTCGTCGCCGCTCTCGCCCTGTCCGGTCTGGCGGCCTGGATGATGCCTTCGTCCGCCGAGGAGGCGCGTGTGATCCCCGCGCCGGCGATCGACGAACAGCCGGCACAGGCGACATCCGAAATCGCCTTGCTGGCCGGTGGCTGCTTCTGGGGCGTCCAGGGTGTGTTCCAGCATGTCGATGGCGTGACCAGCGCGGTCTCCGGCTATGCCGGCGGCGAAGCCGAGACGGCGCAGTATAAGCTGGTCGGGCGCGGCGATACCGGCCATGCGGAATCGGTGCAGATCACCTATGACCCGCGCAAGATCAGCTATGGCAAGATCCTGCAGATCTACTTCTCCGTCGCCCACGATCCGACCCAGCTCAATTACCAGGGGCCGGACATGGGCCCGCAATATCGCTCGACGATTTTCCCGACGACTGACGAGCAGGCCAGGATCGCCAAGGCCTATATCGCCCAGCTCGACCAGGCGCATATCTTCGGCGACGCGATCGTCACCACCCTGGAGCCCGGCAAGGTCTTCTACCCAGCCGAGGATTACCATCAGGATTTCCTGACGCTCAATCCGACCTATCCCTACATCGTCTACAACGATCTGCCGAAAATCGAGAATCTGAAGCGCATCTTCCCCGGGCTCTATCGCGAGCAGCCGGTGTTGGTGCTGGCGGGACAGCCGAGCAACTGATCGACGAATGAGTGGCCGGTTCAGTGGCCGGTCGTGATGACCATCCTGAACCGGGCCGCGCCGCTCATCATGCGCTCATAGGCTTCCGCCGCGCGCTCGAGCGGCATGGTCTCGATCATCGGCCGGATGTTGCTGAGCGCGCTGAAATTCAGCGTGTCCTCGGAATCGGTTGAGGTGCCGGACGGCCAGCCTTGAATCGACCGGCGGCCGCCGACCAGCAGGAACGGCGAAACTTCAATCGGCTCCGGAGAGACGCCGACGACGATCATCTTGCCGTCGATGCCGAGGCCGCCCATCGTCTTGCTGATGGTCTTGGCGTCGGTCACCGTCGACAGGATCACGCGCGCGCCGCCCATTTTCGTCAGCTCGGCGACCACGTCCTGGCTGGTGCTGTCCAGATAGACATGCGCCCCCAGTTTCTTCGCCAACGGCCCCTTGTCGGCGCCGCGGGCGATGGCCACGGTGCGGCAGCCCATCCTGGCGGCGAATTGAACGCCGAGATGGCCCAGGCCGCCGATACCCAGGATCGCGACCGTGTCGCCCGCCCGCGCGCCGCTGTGGCGCAGCGCGTTGTAGGTGGTGATGCCGGCACATAGCAGCGGCGCGGCCTCCGCCGCCTGCAATTCATCCGGAATCAAAGCGAGCGCCTCGAAGGGCGCCACCATGTAATCCGCGTAACCGCCGTCATAGCTGATGCCAGCGATCTGCCCGTTGGCGCAGGTCAGGAAATCGCCCCTGCGGCAGGATGGGCAATGGCCGCAATGGCCACCATACCAGCCGACGCCGACCCGCTGTCCCGCCTTCCAGTTGGGAACCCCGTCGCCCACCTTGTCGATGAGACCGACGACCTCATGGCCCGGGACGCGGGGAAACTTGATGCCCGGGAAGAGGCCCTGCTTGGTGAAAACATCACTATGACAGACACCGCAGGCCTGCACCTTGATCAGAACCTGGCCTGCGCCTGGATTGGGGATATCGCGCTCCACCAGTTCGAGCGGGGCGTTGGCTTCCTTCACCTGAACCGCGCGCATGCGTGCCATGGGATCCTCCATCAAATAGGCGTCAAGTTGCGGATGGTAACAGCGGATTGCTACAGGTCGTCGCTGGCCTTCACGTAGATGTCGGCCACGGCTTCGATGCCGCGTTGATCCTCGCGATCGAAACGCGCGGCCGACGGGCTGTCGAGGTCGATCACGCCAAAGACGCGACCGTTGCGGATCAGCGGCACCACCAGCTCCGAGCGCGAGGCCGCATCGCAGGCAATGTGATCGGGAAAGGCGTGCACATCCTCCACCAGCATGGATTGCCGCCGCTCGACCGCCGCGCCGCAGACACCGCGACCGACGGCGATGCGCACACAGGCCGGCTTGCCCTGGAACGGCCCCAGCACCAATTCGCCGGGCGTGCGCAGGAAATAGAAGCCGGCCCAGTTCAGGTCCGGCAGCGTGTCGAACAAGAGCGCCGCCGTATTGGCGGCGTTGGCGACGGCGTCGCGCTCGTCGCTCAGCAGGCCCGCGAGCTGCGCCGCCAGCTCCTGGTAAAGACTGGCCTTGCCGTCCGTTGCGATGGCTTTTGCCGTGAACATCGTCGCCTCGTCCTTTTCTTCGCCGGGCGGTGCAGCGGCACATTTTACCTCGCTGTAGCCTCAGCGGAAATGCGTCGCTTGAACCGAATGATTTCGGCGATATATTCTATGAAATATAACGCTGCGCAATGGGAGCGCAGCCGAAAGGCCTGATCTCCGTGCGGGTATCTGGTCATTTCGTCGCGCGTCAAGGAACTGTCCCTTTG
>DASZQC010000412.1:0-1759 GCA_035549815.1 Dongiaceae bacterium | reverse complement strand
TGGGAATCGCGCAGTGGCAGGGCGGCCTGCAACCCGCCGACAAGGTGCGCCACCTGCAGGACCTTGCCGCGCAAGGCCGCCGCGTCCTGATGGTGGGCGACGGGCTCAACGACGCGCCGGCGCTGGCCGCCGCGCATGTCTCCATGGCGCCGGCGACCGGCACCGATGTGAGCCAGGCGGCCGCCGACATCGTGTTCCAGGGGGCCTCGCTGCTGGCGGCGCCGCGTGCCCTCAACCTGGCCCGTGCCGCCGACCGGCTGATGCGGCAGAATTTGGCGCTCGCTTTGTGCTATAATTTGGCTGCCGTGCCGCTGGCGATCCTGGGCCATGTCACGCCGCTGATCGCGGCCTTGGCCATGTCGTCCTCCTCGGTGCTGGTCATCGGCAATGCGCTGCGTTTAGGCAGGAAGAGGGACGCATGACCATCCTGCTCTATCTGATCCCCATCGCCCTGGTGCTGGGCGGGCTGGGCCTTGCCGGATTCCTGTGGGCGCTGAAATCCGGCCAGTACGAGGATCTCGAAGGTGCGGCCAACCGCATCCTGTTCGACGACGACGACGCGCCCAAGGTCTAAATTGCGCCATCAAATGGCGCGGGTTTAGATAACGCCTGCTTCCAGGCTGGCCGCCATCAGCGCGCCCAGCTCTTCGCATTGCCCCGGGAAACTCTCCTGCCAGGCGCCGCGGCAGATCAACGGGTCGCGCGCGGCGCGCCAGCGCAGGCCGGTGACGATGGTCTCGATCCCGCGCCGCGTGCCGGTGCCGTCATGGCCGGCACGGATATAAGCCGCATAGGGCTTGCCCTGAGTCAGCTCCAGGCACGGATAATAGATGCGGTCGAAGAAATCCTTCAGCGCCCCGCTCATATAGCCGAGATTCTCGGTGGTGCCGAGGATGATGGCGTCGGCCCACAATACATCGTCGGGCTTGGCCTCGAAGGGCGTCAGGGTCCGCAGCGCGACACCGGAAATGTCCGGGCCGGTCGCGCCCTTCACAACGGCATCGCGCAGACGCCGCGTGTTATCCGACGGAATATGCGCGACGATCAGGAGATGCTTGGCCATCGCCAAGCTTTACCGTGCCGGCCCCGCCGCGCCTAGCCGGCATGCACATAGCGGCCGGGCGCATCTTCGATCGGCGCATATCCGGCGGCGGGGTTGCCCAGCGCGGGAGGCCTGCCCGGGCGGCCGGATCGCCCGGCGAGCCAGCGCTGCCATTCGGGCCACCAGGAACCCTGGCGCGCCGGCGTCTCGTCGGCCCAGCGGTCGGGATCGACATACGGATCGCCCTCGCGCCGGCCGCCGATCCGGTAGTGCCGCCCCGGATGGCCGATCTCGCTGACGATGCCGGCATTGTGCCCGCCGCTGGTCAGCAGCAAGGTCACGTCGGTGTCGGCGAGGTGCGCGATCTTGAAGACCGAGCGCCAGGGCGCGACATGATCCCTTTCCGTGCCGATGGCGAAGATCGGGACGCGGATATTGTCAATGGAGATCACCCTGTCGTCGACGCGCATGCGTCCCTCGGCCAGATCATTGTCGAGAAACAGGCGCCGCAGGTATTCGCCGTGCATGCGATAGGGCATGCGGGTCTGATCGGCGTTCCAGGCCATCAGGTCGTTCATCGGCGTGCGTTCGCCGTTGATGTAGTCCTTCATCATTCGCGACCAGATCAGGTCGTTGGAGCGCAGGAGCTGGAAGGCGCCGGCCATCTGCTTGGTGTCCAGGAAGCCCTGCTCCCACATCACATCCTCGAGGAAGGTG
>DASZQC010000411.1:0-3349 GCA_035549815.1 Dongiaceae bacterium | reverse complement strand
AAGTGTTGGCGCGGCGTCTGTTTCCCGATGGCGCCGATTGGGACAAGGCCGCGCCGGTCTGGGCCGGGCAGCGCCCGATGACTCCGTCAGGCCGACCGCTGGTCGGCGCCAGCGCGCGGCCGGCACTCTATCTCAATGCCGGACACGGCGGCCTGGGCTGGACCTTGGCCTGCGGCGCGGCGAAAAGGCTGGCTGCGAAAATCACGGGCGCTGGCAGCGTCCAAATATGATCTCGGTTCATTGAATCAAATAAGACCCGTCATGGTCGTGCTCGGCACGACCATCCACGAGTTTGCCTGCCGCAAACGCGCTCTTGCCCAACGAAACTCGTGGATGGCCGGAGCAAGTCCGACCATGACGATATGGTACGTAGTTTGACCGAGCGCAGTCGTATCTGAGACGTGCTTTAGTTCGCGCCTGTCGCCGCGTCGCTCTCCACCATCGCTGCGATAATCTCGCCCAGCACGGCATGCAGGTTGTCGCGGTGGCCGGTGCGGCTGGAGGGGGCGTTGACGCTGGAGGTCATCACCACGGTGAGCTCCAGGCGCGGCACGACGTAGAGCATCTGGCCGCCATAGCCCCAGCTATAATGGACCATCTCGCCGGCGACCTCGCGCGAGAACCAGCCATAGCCGTACCCATCGCCGGTATAGCGCGACGCGGTGCGCGGCGCCCACGAGGCGGCGATCCAATCGGCCGGGATCAATTGCCGGCCATCCGGTGTCGCGCCGCCCAGGCGATAGAGCTCGCCGAAGGCCAGCAGGGATTTCGGGCTCATCGCCATCAGATTGCCGCCGACATAGATGCCTTGCGGGTCGCGCTCCCACGATGCGATGGAAAAGCCTTCCAGCGGCCCCAGCCAGTCGCGCGCAAGCTGCAAGGTGGAGCGGCCGGTCTGCCGGGTCAGAATCGCCGACAAGAGATGCGACGAGCCGGTGGAATAGATCATGCCGCCGCCCGGCTCATCCTCGAACGGTTGCGCCAATGCCGTGCGCACCCAGTTGTGGCTGCGCACCCAGGCGCCATATTGCGCGCCCGAGGTGGAGCCGAGGCCCGCCTGCATCGACAACAGATTGCCGATGGTGATCCGGCGCAGGCGCGGGTCGGGATCGGCCGGCAGATCCTCCGCCAGCAAGGGCGCGATCGGCTGGTCGGGGCCATCGAGCACGCCCTTGTCGATGGCGATGCCGACCAGGGCCGAGATGACGGACTTGGAGGCCGACATGATGCCGGTCGGCGCGGAGGCGCTGTGGCCGTGATAGCCGCGCTCCGCGATGATCGCGCCGCGATGGGCGATCACGATGGCCTGCAAAGGCTCGAGGCTTGCGGCGCGGTCGAGGATGTCGTTCAGCGCCGCGACCGGCTCTTCCTGGCGTGCCAGTGCGGGCGCGGCGAGAAGCGCGACGACGAAGACGAGGATGAATCGCATCGGCACGGCCAGGCCCTATTTGAAATCGACGCGCATCACGGAGCGTCGCGGCGTCGGCCGGTTGATCTCCTTGAATCCGGCAGCGATGAAGATGCTGCGGCTGCCGACATGCAGCTCGCCCCAGGGAATCTCCTGCCCCTTGGTGTTCATCGGATAGCCTTCCAGGGCGCGTGCGCCGCGTTCGCGCGCGAAGGCGATGGCGGCCTTGGCCAGCGCGCGGCTGACACCCTGGCGGCGATAGCCGGCGCGGGTGAAGAAGCAGGTGACGGCCCAGATGCCGGAATCGCCCTTATCCTCGTCGCGGCCTTCCCACGGCACGCGATAGACGCGCAGCAAGCCGATATAGTTGGGACGCGGCTCGACCGCGCACCAGCCGACCGGTTCGCCGTCGCGATAGGCGACCAGGCCGCTGGTGCTCTTGGCGTTGCGCTTGCCGCAATGGGTCTGCTGCTTCAGCCGCGCGGCGCGGATCTCCGGCGGATAATGCTTGAAGGCCTCGCGCGGCTGCAGCTTGTAGCGCTGGCACTGGCAGACGAAGCCTTCACCGCGATTGCCGAAAATGGCCTGGAGATCGCGCCAGCTCGCCTCGTTGGCGGGGACGATCCGCGTCCCGTCATCTGTCGCTTTCGGCTTCGTGCGTGCGGCCATCGTCGCGGCTCCAGGATCAGGCTCTCACGGCGCCTTCATAGCGCAGAGGGTGCCCGCAGGCTGTCAGTGGGTCAACACACGGTGCCGTGCGGCTGTCCCACTGCCGGGCGGGCATCGAAACCATAGGTTCCGTATCGCTTGACGGCATTGCCCGGGTGCGCCCACATAGCGGCCTTGAGAGCCATGCCTGCCTGAAAGACCCTGCCTATGCCCTTGCGCGTCGCCATCCAGATGGACCCGATCGAAAGCATCAATATCGACGGGGATTCCTCGTTCGTCATGGGGTTGTCCGCCGAGGCGCGCGGGCACAAGCTCTGGCACTACCACCCGCGGCAACTCACTTTGCGCAACGGCGTCGCGGTGGCGCGGGCGCGGCCGATGACGCTGCGGCGCAAGAAGGGCGACCATGTCACCCTGGGCGAGGAGGAGGTGATCGAGCTGAAGACGATGGACGTGATCCTGATGCGCCAGGACCCGCCCTTCGACATGTCCTACATCACCGCGACGCACATCCTGGAAAGCGTGCATCCGAAGACCCTGGTGGTGAACGATCCCGTCCATGTGCGCAACGCGCCCGAGAAATTGTTCGTCACCCATTTCCCGGAGCTGATGCCGCCGACGGTGATCACCTCCGACCGGCAGGAAATTTTGGCCTTCCGTGCCGAGCACAAGGACATCATCGTGAAGCCCTTGTTCGGCAATGGCGGCGCCGGCGTGTTCCATATCGCGCCGGGCGACGAGAATCTGGGCGCGCTGCTGGAATTGTTCACCCAGCTCTATCGCGAGCCGATCATCGTCCAGCGCTATCTGCCCGAGGTGCGCCAGGGCGACAAGCGCATCATCCTGATCGACGGCGAGCCGGTCGGCGCCATCAACCGCGTGCCGGCGGCGGGCGAGGCGCGCTCCAACATGCATGTTGGCGGCCGGCCGGAGCAGGCGGGCCTCACCGCGCGCGACAAGGAAATCTGCGCGGCGATCGGCCCGGCTCTGCGCGAGCGCGGCATGATCTTCGTCGGCATCGACGTGATCGGCAATTACATGACCGAGATCAATGTGACCTCGCCGACGGGCTTGCAGGAAGTGAACCGCTTCGAGAAAGTGGTGCTCGAAGACCGCATCTGGGACGCGATCGAGAAGCGGCTGGGGCGGAAGTGACGGCGCGGAAGTAGCGTTCCAACGCACCACACACTCTCCCGTCATCCCGGCGCTCGCTCCGCTCGGCCGGGATGACGATCAAATTTGTTATTGCGTTTTCCTCATGATGGCGATGAG
>DASZQC010000410.1:0-4111 GCA_035549815.1 Dongiaceae bacterium | reverse complement strand
AAATCCGCGAAATCGAACACCCGGTCGCCGACATGCGTCTGCCGGCGAAAATGCCCGCCGTTATCTTTGTTGAGGACGCGCAGCAGCTTCCACAGCTTCCGCTCGGTCGGCGTCTCCGCCTTGCGCAGCCGCTGCGCCCGCGCATGGGCGCGGCTGTGATCCTTGCGCCGGTCTTCGCCGTAGGCTGGCGCCCAGCTCACCCTACGCCTCAGTGGTGCGCGTCCGGCTTGATCACCGGCAGTTCGTTGAACTGGTGGAAGGGCGGCGGCGAGGAGAGAGTCCATTCCAAAGTGGTGGCGCCTTCGCCCCACGGATTGGCGCCCGCCTTGCGCTTGGCCAGGAACATCTCGGCCAGCATGATGAAGAAGAACAGCGTGCCGACCACGGTGATGGCGTAGCCGACCGAAGACACGAAGTTCCAGTGCGCGAACACCACCGGATAGTCGATATAGCGGCGCGGCATGCCTTGCAGGCCGAGGAAGTGCTGCGGGAAGAAGATCGTGTTCACGCCGATGAACGTGATCCAGAAATGCAGCCCCGCCAGCACGCCATTGTAGCGATAGCCGCTCATCTTCGGGATCCAGTAGTAGAAGCCCGCGAAGATCGTGAACACCGCGCCCAGCGACAGCACGTAGTGGAAGTGCGCCACCACATAATAGGTGTCGTGCACCACGGTATCGAAGCCCGAATTCGCCAGCGCGACGCCGGTGACGCCGCCCACGGTGAACAGGAAGATGAACCCGATCGCCCACAGCATCGGCACTTTGAACTCGATGGAGCCGCCCCACATGGTGGCGATCCAGGAGAATATCTTGATGCCCGTGGGCACCGCGATGACCATCGTCGCCGCGACGAAATAGGCTTCGAGATCGAGGCCCATGCCGACCGTATACATGTGGTGCGCCCACACCACGAAGCCGATGAAGCCGATCGCCACCATGGCGTAGGCCATGCCCAGATAGCCGAACACCGGCTTCTTCGAGAAGGTCGACACGATCTGTGAGATCATGCCGAAGCCCGGCAGGATTAGGATGTAGACTTCCGGGTGACCGAAGAACCAGAACAGGTGCTGGTACATGACCGGATCGCCGCCGCCGGCCGGATTGAAGAAATTGGTGTGGAAGTTGCGGTCGGTGAGCAGCATGGTCAGCGCCCCCGCCAGCACCGGCAGCGCCAGCACCAAGAGCCACGTCGTCACCAGGATCGACCACACGAACAACGGCATGCGGTGCAGCGTCATGCCCGGCGCGCGCATGTTGAAGATCGTCGTGATGAAGTTGATGGCGCCGAGGATCGAGCTGGCGCCGGCGATGTGCAGCGACAGGATCAGCAGATCCATCGCCGGCCCGTCGTGATAGGCGGTGCCTGAGCCCCAATTGGTCGAGAGCGGCGCATAGAGCGTCCAGCCGCCGCCGAAGCCGTTATGCGTCCCCGCGCCCGGCACGAAGAACGAGATGATGGCCAGCGTGAACGAAGCCGGCAGCAGCCAGAACGAAATGTTGTTCATGCGCGGGAAGGCCATGTCGGGCGCGCCGATCATCAGCGGCACGAACCAGTTGCCGAACCCGCCGATCATCGCCGGCATGACCATGAAGAAGATCATCACCAGGCCGTGCATGGTGACGACCACGTTGTAGAAGTGCTTCGCCGCGTCTTCGTCGCCATGCAGCCACGGCATCCGCACCAGCTGGATGCCCGGCTCCGCCAGCTCCCAACGGATGATGCCCGACAGCGCCGCCCCAATCACCCCCGCGAAAATCGCGAAGATGAGATACATCGTGCCGATGTCCTTGTGGTTGGTGGAGAACACCCACCGCTTCCAGTCCCACAGGCTCGGACGGTGGTCTTCGTGGGCGTGGGCTGTGTCGTGAGCCGGCTCGGCCATGGTCGTTCTCGCTCCAGATCTCGTTCAGCGCGCAGGCGACGGCCCGCCTGCGGGCGCGGCTGCGGGCGGCGTGGCGGCGGGCGCGCCTGCCGGCGCGGACGGATGCCCGCCCTGCTGCGTCACCCAGCGATTGAAGTCTTCCGGGCTGACGGCGTGAATCTCAATCGGCATGAAAGCGTGGTTCTGGCCGCACAATTCCGAGCATTGGCCGTAATAGACGCCTTCCTGCTCGACCTCGAACCACGTGTCGTTGACGCGGCCCTGCGTGGCGTCTTCCTTGACGCCGAACGAAGGCATCGCCCAGGAATGGATCACATCGTTCGAGGTGATCAGAACGCGCACCTTGGTGTGCGTCGGCACGTAGAGCGGATTGTCGACCGACAGCAGATACGGCCGCCGCTGCGCTTCCGCGTCTTCCTGCGGCAGCAGGTTCGAGGTCAGCTGCACGCCGAGATCGGGATATTCGTAGTCCCAGCGCCACATATTGCCGGTGACCTTCAGCGTCAGCGCCGCATCCGGCGGCACCCGTTCCTCATCGAACAGCAGCGGGAAGGATTTCCAGGCGATCAGCACCAGGATCAGCACCGGCACCACCGTCCACACCACTTCCACCAGCATGTTGTGGGTGAATTTTTTCGGGGTCGGATTGGCGCGCCGGTTGTAGCGGATCATCACCCACAGCAGCAGCAGCAGCACGAACACCGCCACCGCGGTGATGATCGGCAGCACGAAGCCATCGTGGAAATCGCGGATTTCGTGCATGATCGGCGTCGCCGCCGGCTGCAGGTCGATCGCGCCCGGCGACGGATTGGCCAAAGCCGGCGCCGCGACGCCGAGCGCCAAAGCTGCGGCCGCCGCCGCCCAAATCCACGCCCCTCGCCTCACGCGCACGTCTCCGTCGTAGCCATCGCGCCCATAGACTCTAGACTCTGCGGTATGGCGCGCTCCGCCGCGCGCGCCTAGCGCCGGAAGGCGCGGCAAAACGACCGCGCCCACACGCCTCAAGCCCATGATCGCTCCGGCGGGGGTGCTAGCATGAGCCGGCGGCGTGTTCCAAGCCCGGCTTACTTCTCAGTCATGCCGGCCTCCGCTGTCGCCATCCAGCTTGAGCCGCCACGTCAACTTTGACAGAGTGCCCGCCGCCTGGGGCGGGCGTGGAGCAGTTGAAGTGTCGCCAAGCCACATCTTGGCCGCCGTCGGCGTGCTGTGCCTGGCGCTTGCAGCGGGACCGGCCTCCGCCGCCGACGACCGCGAGCCGGGTGGGCGCACCGTGCTGGGCTATGACGCCAATCTCCGCGCCTGCACCACCGCCGCCACCCAGGGCGACGTGTCCGACCGCGCGCTCGGCGCCTGCAACGCCGCGCTCGGCGAGCGCAATATCGGCGACAATGACCGCGTCACTATTCTGGTCGATCGCGGCGTGATCCACCTCAATCGCCGCGAAGGCGACGACGCCATCGCCGATTTCAACGCCGCCATCGTCATTCTGCCGCGCAACGGCGAGGCCCACCTCAATCTCGGCGCGGCTTTGGTTCAGCTGCATCGTCCGGGCCCGGCCGTGGCCGAACTCACCCAGGCGCTCTCGCTCGGCGTCAGCCAGCCGCACAAGGCCTATTATAATAGAGGCGCCGCCCGCGAAGCTCTGGGCGATCTCCGCGGCGCCTACGAAGATTACACCACCGCGCTCGAGATCGAACCGGACTGGGGTCCGGCCGAAGCTGAGGTCGCCCGCTTCGTGCGCAGTCGCCAGGAGCGACTCGCCGGCGTGCTCAACCCCCAAGGCGCCGGCGCCGACCCGCCTCCGTCGCAGGGGCAGAACTGAGCGACCTATAAAGTTTCACCTAGGCGCGTGAGACCGGCGCGCGCGCGCTCGTTACCCTGTTGAGCGGCGAGACGATACAGACGCACAGCCTCAGCGCGATCGTTCGGAACCCCCAAGCCGTGTTCGTACAAGTAACCCAGTTCATACTGAGCCCCGTCGTCGCCTTGATCGGCAGCTCTTCGATAGAGTCGCGCCGCCTCCGCATAGTCTCGCGGCATGCCGTAGCCGTTGGCGTTGAGCACGGCGAGGCCAACCTCACCCGCGGCGTCACCCTGGTTGGCGGCCAAGCGATAGTATCGCGCGGCTTCGGCGTAGTCCTGCGGACCGCCAACGCCGTTCATGCACCTGTAGCCCATCGCGGCCTGGGCTGGGGCAAATCCCTGATCGGCCGCCTGGTGAAAATA
>DASZQC010000409.1:0-7582 GCA_035549815.1 Dongiaceae bacterium | reverse complement strand
CTTCACCGCGCCGACGCGCGTGGCAATGAGCGATGAATCCGGCAGCACGCCGATGCGCACGCCGACATCGAGGTTCTCCTCAACCAGATCGACGATGCGATCGACCAGCGACAGGCGCAGATCGACCTCCGGATAGGTCTTGAGGAATTCGAGCGCGATAGGCAGAACGTGCAGCCGCCCGAACACGATGGGCGCGGTGACCAGCAGACGACCGCGCGGCGCGTCATACTCGCCGGCGGCCAGACGCTCGGCCTCGTCCACCTCGGCCAGCAGGCGGCGGCAGGCTTCCAGATAGCGCACGCCCGCCTCGGTCAGAACGAAGCGCCGGGTGGTGCGGGTCACCAGGCGGACGCCCAGATGCGCCTCGAGCTGCGCCAGCTTGCGGCTCAAGGTCGGCAGCGGCGTGTGCAGGCGCCGGGCGGCCGCCGACAGGCTGCCGGCCTCGCCGACGCTGACGAACAGGCGCATGGCTTCGAAACGATCCAGGAGCGAATCTCTCGGAAAATGAGAATATTGTTGGAGATTATCGATCCTGTTCTTGGAAAATGAAAGAGCCAATATCAGAGGCGTGATCTGGAACGGGAGACTTCCCATGCTGAATTTCGACTACGCCTTTTCGCCCACCGTCCGCGCCATCCAGGCGGAGCGCGGGTCGCGCGCGGGCTACGCGAAGCGCGAGGCGAGCCACGATCTCGGCAACGAGCTGGTGCCGGACGTGGCGGAGTTCATCAGGCGCGCCAACAGCGCCTACCTGGGAACGGTGAGCACCGACGGCCAGCCCTATATTCAGCATCGCGGCGGCCCGGCGGGCTTCCTGAAGATCGTCGATGACCGCACCATCGGCTTCGCGGATTATGTGGGCAACCGGCAGTTCATCACCACCGGCAATCTGAAGGACAATCCCAAGGCGTTCCTGTTCATCATGGATTACGCGCACCGGCGCCGCCTGAAGATCTGGGGCGAGGCGCGCACGACCACGGACCCGGCCGAGATCGCGAAGCTGGTGGACGAGGATTACGACGTGCGCATCGAGCAGGCGATCCTGTTCCGCGTGAATGCCTGGGACCGCAACTGCCCGCAACACATCCCGCAAATGTTCCCGGCCGACGCAGTGGCCGCGGCGCTGGGCGAGTTGGAAGAGCGCAACAAGGCGCTGGAGGCGGAGCTGAAGGAGTTGAAGGCGCGAATGGCGGCTAACTAGTCCGATCGTCATGGTCGGACTTGGTCCGACCATCCGCGAGTTTCTTTCGGCAATACACAGCGGTCGTAGGTAAACTCGTGGATGGTCGTGCCGAGCACGACCATGACGTATTGGTCATGGCTGGGTGCCACGGCCAAACAAAAACGTCCCCAGCAGCACCCATCTCGCCGCGTCTTTCGCGCGGCCGGGCTTCGCCGCCAGCGGCGTGGTGTAGTGCCAGAAGGGCAAGCGGTAGATCGTGATACAGCCGGTTTCGTGCACCGGCACGATCTCGCTGAAATGGCCGCTCCTGGCATAGACCAGGTACTGGTGCGCCACCGCCGGATTGGTCAGCGTCAAGTGCATGTCGAGGTAGCCGTGGGCGGCGCGCTTGATCTCCGGCGTGTGGTCGGTGTGCGGGCCGGCATAATCACCGGCGCCATAGCGCAGCACCTGCTGCCCGCCCTTGGGATCGAGCTTGCGACCCAGCACCGCCTCGGCGAAGGCGACCAGGCTTTCCGACGACAGCAGGTCGATAAGACCGATCTCCTTGGCGCGCTTCCAGGCGGCGCCGCGCTTGTTCTCCAGATACGCGGTGCGGCAGCGCACGGTCTTGGGCAGCCAGTCGTCGTAGTTCTTCCTCGCTTCCCAGATCGTTTCCGGCGGGATCGGCTGCGACAATTCGCTCAAGCATGGCGCCATCTCGCGCTCCAGCGCACGGCGCAGGCGTTCGGCCTTCGCCATCGACACCATGCCGGTCAACGCGATGAAGCGCCGGCGCGGATCGCTGAGGGCGCCGCAGATATCGGGCGCGCGTCCGGCCAGAATCCGCTTTCCGGCCGGGGTCAAAAGCGCTTCGAATTCGCGGGGAATCGACGTTTTCGCAGGCATTTTCCTATCCGCGACCGATCATAGGGCGGTTGGCGCATGGGGGCAAAGCCGATAGGATGGCCCAAGACCAACGCACCTGTCCGCATGCCCTACGAATCCCTGCGCGAATTCATTCAACGCCTCGAAGCGAATGGCCGCCTGAAGCGCGTCTCCGTTCCGGTCGACCCGCACCTGGAAATGACCGAGATCCAGACCCGCCTGCTGGCGGAGCAGGGGCCGGCGATCCTGTTCGAGCAGCCGGTCGGGCGCGACGGCCAACGCTACGACATGCCGGTGCTGGTCAATCTGTTCGGCACGGTGGAGCGCGTCGCCTGGGGCATGGAGCGCGAGCCGAGCGAACTGCGCGCCATCGGCGAGACGCTCGCCTTCCTGAAGCAGCCGGAGCCGCCCGGCGGCTGGCGTGAAGCGGTGGAGATGTTTCCGCTGGTGAAGACTGTGCTGGCGATGAAGCCGAGGCAGGTGAGCTACGCGCCGTGCCAGGATGTGGTGTTGACCGGTGATCAAATCGATTTATCGAAACTGCCCATCCAGGGCTGCTGGCCGGGCGAGCCGGCGCCGCTGATCACCTGGCCTCTGGTCGTGACGAAGGGACCCGGCAAGCGCAAGGAAGACGATTTCAATCTCGGCATCTATCGCATGCAGGTGCTGAACAGGAACCAGACTTTGATGCGCTGGCTGAAGCATCGCGGCGGCGCGCAGCATCATGCGCGCTGGAAGCAGGAGCGGCCGGAGCCGCTGCCGGTGGCCGCTGTCATTGGCGCCGATCCGGGCACCATCCTGGCCGCGGTCACGCCGGTGCCGGACACTCTTTCGGAGTACCAGTTCGCCGGCATGCTGCGCGGTCGCAAAGTCGAGCTGGTGGATTGCAAGACCGTGCCGCTGCAGGTGCCGGCGGGCGCGGAGATCGTGCTGGAAGGCCACGTCTCGCTGGAGGATTACCGCGACGAGGGGCCGTATGGGGACCATACCGGCTACTACAATTCAGTGGAGCAGTTCCCGGTCTTCACCTTGAGCGCCATCACCATGCGGCGTGATCCGATCTATTTGTCGACTTTTACCGGCCGGCCGCCGGACGAACCGAGCGTGCTGGGCGAGGCGCTGAACGAGGTGTTCATCCCGCTGCTGACCCAGCAATTCCCGGAGATCGTGGATTTCTGGCTGCCGCCGGAGGGCTGCTCCTACCGCATCGCCGTCGTCTCCATGCGCAAGGCCTATCCCGGCCATGCCAAGCGGGTGATGATGGGGATTTGGTCGTTCCTGCGACAGTTCATGTACACGAAGTTCGTCATCGTGGTGGATGACGACATCAACGCCCGCGACTGGAAGGATGTGATGTGGGCCATCTCCACCCGCATGGACCCGGCGCGTGACATTACGGTGATCGAAGGAACGCCCATTGACTATCTCGATTTCGCGTCGCCGGAATCAGGCCTGGGGGGCAAGATCGGCCTGGACGCCACCAACAAGCTGCCGCCGGAGACCAAGCGCGAATGGGGCCAGAAAATCCGCATGAGCGACGAGGTCGTCGATCTCGTGACGCGCAAGTGGCAAAGCTACGGCCTGCCGGGCTCGGGCAAGCCGATCTGGCGCTGACAAGATGACGGTCGAGCAGCTCACGCCTGAAGCCAAGGCCTGGCGCAACGCGCAGCGCACGCGGCTGGTGGCGTTGCGTCTCAGCTATTCCGAAGACGCGCGCAAGGACTGGACCGCGCGCATCATGCAGCGCCTGGAATCGACGGCGATGGCGGCCGAAGGGCCGATCAGCGTCTATTGGCCGTTCCGTGGCGAGCCCGATCTGCGGCCGCTGATGCGCCGGCTGGCGGGCGCCGGAAAGACCGTGTGCCTCCCGGCGGTGGTGCAGCCGCGCTGGCCGCTGGAATTCCGCCCATGGCAGCCGAAATGCGAAATGGAGCTGGGCGTCTGGAATATCCCGATCCCCAAGACCAACGCGCGCGTGACGCCGCAATTGCTGCTGGCGCCGGTGATCGGCTTCGACACCAGCGGCTATCGCCTGGGCTATGGCGGTGGCTTCTATGACCGCACGCTGGCGGCGCTGACCGGGCCGCGCACGGTGATCGGCATCGGCTTCGATTGCGCGGAGATCCCCAGCATCGGGCCGCACAGCCTCGACATCCCGATGGACCGCATCGTCACCGAGTCCGGCTTCCGCACTTTGGCGCGCATGTCGCCCGGCACCAAGGATGTCTCGGAGCCGGCCTCGCCCGCTTGCGAGATGGCCAACGCGCCCAATGCCTATATGGGCTACCTGACGGAGGCGGAGATCGCCGGCTATCTGAAGGCGTTGCGCACCTTGGCCGGCGTGCGCGACAAGGAGTTGATGAGCTCCTTCGACTCCCTGCTGCAGCGCCTGCCGATGTCGCTGGTGGCGAGCGCCGAGCCGGCGCAACTGGCCGCCGATGCCTCGATCGCTTCCGCCATCGAATCGGTACGGCCGCGCATCCGCAACGACGCGCTGCACGAGGCGCTGGGCGAGATCCTGCAAAGCCTCGCCGAACAAGGTTCGACCCGCCGAGCAACCACGCGATGACATCACCTGTAAACGGACTGCACACACGGATCGAGGATCGGGTGATGATCCTGACGCTCGACCGGCCCAAGGCCAATGCCATCGACGGCGCGCTGAGCCGCGCCCTGGGCGAGGCCTTCATCACCTATCGCGACGACCCGAAATTGCGCTGCTGCATCGTCACCGCGGCGGGCGAGAAATTCTTCTCCGCCGGCTGGGACCTGAAGGCGGCGGCCGCGGACAATGCGGCCGCTGAGGATTACGGCCGCGGCGGCTTCGCCGGCATCACCGAATTGTTCGACCTCGACAAGCCGGTCATCGCCGCCATCAACGGCATGGCGGTCGGCGGCGGGTTCGAGATCGCGCTCTGCTGCGACGTGATCGTGGCCGAGGATCACGCGCAATTCTTCCTGCCGGAGGTGAAGGTCGGCGTCATCCCCGATGGCGGCGGCGTGTTCCGCCTGCCGCGCCGAGTGCCGGAATCGCTGGCGCTGGAGATGCTGCTGACCGGCCGGCGCCTGTCGGCGGAAGAGGCGCTGCGCTTCGGGCTGATCAATCACGTGACGGGCAAGGGCGGCGCCCTGGCCAAGGCGGTCGAGATCGCCGCCGAGATCTTGGAGGCCAGCCCCAAATCCATCCGCGCGGTGAAGCAGGCGCATCGCTTGACCCGCGACATGAGCGTGGAGCAAGCCTATCGCGCCTTGCGCGGCGCCGGCATCCCCGCCTATGACCGGCTGCGCGCCAGCAAGGATTACTGGGAGGGTGCCGCGGCCTTCGCCGCGAAGCGCGCTCCGGTATGGGAAGACGATTGATGCCAGCAACGGTCTCGATGGAGAGCGTCAGCCTCGAAGCCGCATCCACCATCGTCGATCAGGCGCTGGCGAAAGGTCGCGCGCTCAATCTGAAGCCGCTGGCCGTGGCGGTGCTTGACCCGCGTGGCTGCCTGAAGGCTTACAAAGCTGAAGACGGCACCAGCCTGATGCGGCTCGACATCGCCTTCGGCAAGGCCTGGGGCACGCTTGGCATGGGTTTCGGCAACCGCGAGATGGAGCGGCGGAGCGAGAACGCGCCGCAATTCTTCGGTGCGCTGCAGACGATGACTGGCGGCCGCATCGTGCCGGCGCGCGGCGGCGTGCTGATCCGCAATGCGGCGGGCGCCATCGTCGGCGCGGTCGGCATCAGCGGCGACGCTTCCGATAAGGACGAGATCTGCGCCATCCACGGCATCATCGCCGCCGGCTTGCAGCCGGACACCGGCGATCCCCTTTGACATTCCAGAGAGCGAGTTTCATGCGTACCCTCTATCCTGAGATCGAACCCTACAAGTCCGGCCATCTCGACACCGGCGACGGCCACCAGATCTATTGGGAGATGTGCGGCAACCCGAACGGCAAGCCGGCGGTGTTCCTGCATGGCGGTCCAGGCTCGGGCTGCTCGCCCAAGCATCGCCGCCTGTTCGACCCGCAGAAATACCGCGTCCTGCTGTTCGACCAGCGCGGCTGCGGCCGCTCCAGGCCGCACGCCAGCCTCGAGAACAACACCACCTGGCACCTGGTCGCCGATATCGAGCGGCTGCGCCTGCTGATGGGCGTGGAGCAATGGCTGGTGTTCGGCGGCTCCTGGGGCAGCACGCTGGCGCTGGCCTATGCGGAGACGCACCCGGTGCGCGTTTCGGAGCTGATCGTCCGCGGCATCTTCACCCTGCGGCGCAAGGAGCTGCTCTGGTACTACCAGGACGGCGCGTCCTGGATGTTCCCCGATCTGTGGGAGGGATTCCTGGCGCCGATCCCGGAGGTGGAGCGCGGCGATCTGATGTCGGCCTATCACCGCCGCCTGACCGGCGGCAACAAGGCGGAGCAGGTGAAGGCGGCAAAGGCCTGGAGCATCTGGGAGGGCAGCACCATCACTCTGCGCCCGAACAAGGAGATTGCCGACAGCCACGCCGACGATCATTTCGCGCTCGCCTTCGCGCGCATCGAGAACCACTATTTCGTCAATGGTGGCTTCTTCAATGCCGACGACCAGTTGCTGCGCGACGTGCCCAAGATCCGCCAGATCCCCGGCGTGATCATCCAAGGCCGCTACGACGTCTGCACGCCGGCGACCACCGCCTGGGACCTGCATCGCGCCTGGCCGGAGGCGGAATTCCACATGGTCGACGATGCCGGCCATGCCTTCGACGAGCCCGGCATCCTGCACCAGTTGATCAGCGCTACGGATAAGTTCGCCGGCAAGTAGGAGAAGACCGATGCCCTTCGATCTCGACGCCAGGCTTCAGGATGAGATCATCGCATCGGTGCAGGCGGGCTTTGCCGACCAGGTGAAGCTGACCCAGGATCTGATCCGCCTGCCGTCCTTGCGCGGTCAGGAGCATACGGCGCAGGATTTCCTTTATCAGCAAATGGCGTCGCGCGGCTTGACGATGGATCGCTGGGCCATCGACGTCGATGCGATCAAGCATCATCCCGGCTTCTCGCCGGTGGCGGTCGATTACAGCAACGCCTTCAACGTGGTTGGCGCACACCGGCCCAGGGCGCAGAAGGGCAGGTCGCTGATCCTGAACGGCCATGTCGACGTGGTGCCGCTAGGCCCGCTGGATATGTGGGAGCGGCCGCCTTTCGACCCGGTGATCGAGGGCGACTGGCTCTATGGCCGCGGCTCCGGCGACATGAAGGCCGGCCTCATCGCCAACATCGCGGCGCTCGATGCCTTGCGCCGCCTGGGCTACCAGCCGGCAGCGCCCGTCTATGTGCAGTCGGTGACGGAGGAGGAATGCACCGGCAACGGCGCGCTCTCCTGCCTGGTGCGCGGTTATCGCGCGGATGCCGCGATCATCCCCGAGCCGGAGGATGACCGCCTGGTGCGCGCCAATACCGGCGTGCTGTGGTTCCGCGTGCACGTGAAGGGCAAGCCCGTGCACGTGCGCGAGGCGGGTGCCGGCGCCAACGCCATCGAGGCGGCATTCGGCGTCATCCGCGCGCTGC
>DASZQC010000408.1:0-3980 GCA_035549815.1 Dongiaceae bacterium | reverse complement strand
GGTCGTTCGTTGCTCACGCCGTCAAATCTCTCAGGTCGTGGCCGATAAGGTCTTAATGTAGCGAACCTTTAGCCGGATTACGAGAGCCAGTCCGGGACCCGGTCTAAACCGATAATATGGTCATAATTGGGCCGCGGCCGGACCACGTCGAACCGGCCGCCCCGGACCAGCACTTCGGCCGCCGGCAGCCGGGTGTTGTAGGTAGAAGACATGACGGCGCCATAAGCTCCCGCGGTGCAGAAAACCAGCAGGTCGCCCGGATTCACGGGGGGCAGGGGCCTCTGCTCGGCGAAACGGTCGCCGGTTTCGCAGATCGGCCCGACGATATCGGCCGCTTCCAGGGGCGCCGCTTTCGCGGGTTGGGCGACCGGGATGATCTCGTGATAGGCGTCGTACAGGGTCGGCCGGATCAAATCGTTCATGGCGGCGTCGACGATCACAAATTTGCGACTGACGCCTTCTTTCACGTTGATGACCCGCGACACCAGGATCCCGGCATTGCCGACGATGGAGCGGCCCGGCTCGATCTCGATCCTGGTGCCCAGGGGGGTGATGATTTCTCGGACCAGCTCCGCATAGGCGCCGAGCGCGATCGGCGTCTCGTTGCGGTAGGGGATGCCGATGCCGCCGCCGAGGTCGATGCGCTCCACCTTCATGCCGCCCTTGCGCAGGGTCTGGGTGAGCTGGGCGATCTTCTGGAAGGCGGCGCGATAGGGCGCGATGTCGGTCAGTTGCGAGCCGATATGCACCGCCAGCCCGACGATCTCGATGCCCTGCATGCGCGACGCGGCGGAATAGACCTGGGCCGCCTGGTCGATGTCGATGCCGAACTTGTTCTCCGCCTTGCCGGTGGAGATCTTGGCGTGGGTCTTGGCGTCGACGTCGGGATTGATGCGCAAGGTGACCGGGGCCTTCACGCCCATCGCCTGCGCCACTTCGTTCAGCGTCTCCAGCTCGCCCTGGGATTCGACGTTGAACTGGTGGATGCCGGCTTCCAGCGCCGCGCGCATCTCGTCGCGCGTCTTGCCGACGCCGGCGAAAACGATCTTGTCGCCCGGCACGCCGGCTTTCAGCGCGCGATGCATCTCGCCCACCGAGACGACGTCGCCGCCGGCGCCGAGCTTGGCGAGGGTGCGGATCACCGCCTGGTTGGAATTGGCCTTCAGCGAATAATAGATGCCGACGCCCAGCCCCTGCAGCGCCTTCACATAGGCCTGGTAGTTGTCGGTCAGCGCCGCGCTGGAATAGCAATAGAACGGCGTGCCGACTTCCTCGGCGATGCGCCGCACCGGGACACCCTCGACGTGCAACTCGCCGTCGACATAGGGAAAGTGGCTCATGCCGGAAGGGATCCTGTTGGGCGCGGCAAGGTCAGTTGAAGATGCCCTGCTGCGGGTCGGTCGATTTCGGATACTGGTTTGGGAACGTATCGGTCTGCGGCGGCGGCAGTTGCGGTGAGCCCTTCTTGCCGCAGGCAGCCGGCGCCAGCGCCAGCAGCCCGATCAGCGCCAAGCCCAGGGCACGCCCCCATCCAGACCGAAGCTTCATGCGAAACGCTCCCGCGCTGCCTTTACCGCGCGCCGCACATTCTCCGGGGCGGTGCCGCCGAAGCTGGTGCGGCTCGCCACCGATTGATCGACGCCGAGGACGGAGAATACCGCATCGGTGATGCGCTTCTCCACCCCCTGCATGTCCTTCAACGACAAATCCTGCAGCCGGCAATCGCGGCTTTCCGCCAGGCGCACCAATTCGCCGGTCACATGGTGCGCGTTGCGGAAGGGCAGGCCCAGCTCGCGCACCAGCCAATCGGCCAGGTCGGTCGCGGTCAGGAAGCCGCCTTCGGTCGCCTGGCGCATGCGCGCCTCGTTCACCTTCATGTCGCGCACCATGCCGGCGGTGGCGGCGACGCACAAAGCCATGGCATCGCTGGCGGCGAAGGTCGGCGCCTTGTCGTCCTGCAGATCTTTGCCGTAACTCAAGGGCAGGCCCTTCACGATGATCAGCAATTGCGTCAGCGCGCCGATCATCTGCCCAACCTTGCCGCGCACCAGCTCGGCCGCATCCGGGTTGCGCTTCTGCGGCATGATCGAGGAGCCGGTGGTGTAGGCGTCGCTGAGGGCGATGAAGCGGAAGCCCTCGCTCATCCAGATCACGATCTCTTCGGCGAAACGGGACAGATGCACGCCGAGGATGGAGAGTGCGGCCAGATATTCGAGCGCGAAGTCGCGGCTCGACACGCTGTCCATGGAATTGGCGGTGGGCCGGTCGAAGCCCAGCCTCTGCGCCGTCGCCGCGCGGTCGATGGGGAACGAGGTGCCGGCCAAAGCGGCGGCGCCCAGCGGGCATTCGTTCAGCCGCGCGCGGCAATCGGTCAGGCGGCCAAGGTCGCGCCCCAACATCTCCACATAGGCCAGCAGATGATGGCCGAAGGTGACGGGCTGCGCGGGCTGCAGATGCGTGTAGCCCGGCATGATGGTCGCCGCATGCTCGTCGGCGCGGTCGATCAGCGCGTGG
This sequence comes from Dongiaceae bacterium, assembly GCA_035549815.1. Lineage (GTDB taxonomy): Bacteria > Pseudomonadota > Alphaproteobacteria > Dongiales > Dongiaceae > Dongia_A. The sequence goes on along the minus strand of DASZQC010000408.1, from coordinate 1,466 downwards.
ATCAGGTCCTTCAGCTCGACCGTCAGGTCGTCTATGGCGCGCCGCACCCACAGGCGGAAATCCGTCGCCACCTGGTCGTTGCGCGAGCGCGCCGTGTGCAGCCGCCCGGCCGCGTCGCCGATCAGATCCTTCAGCCGCGATTCCACGTTCATGTGGATGTCTTCCAGCGCGACCTGGAACTCGAACTTGCCCTGGTCGATCTCGCCGCGGATGCGGGCGAGGCCGTCGGCGATGGCGGCGCCATCCGCCTTGGTCAGGATGCCTTGCTGCACCAGCATCGCGGCATGCGCCTGCGAGCCTTCGATGTCTTCCTTATAGAGGCGCTTGTCGACGTCGATGGAGGCGTTAATCTGCTGCATCACCTCGGCGGGGCCGCCGCCAAAGCGGCCGCCCCACATCCGGCTGGCGCCGGATGGTGAGTTGCTGCCGTGCCGCGCCTGCTTGGAGGGTTTCTTGTCCATCGCCCGAATGATCGTCCCCGCTGATCCTGCCCGGTTTGTGGCCCAGCGACGGCGGCCGGTCAAGCGGCAGGCCCTGTCGGCATAGGCACGCCCGGATGAGCACAAATTCCAAGCTGATCGCGGCGCTGGTCATTGTCCTCCTGGTGGCGGGCGGGGTGGCCCTGTTCCTATTGCGGGAAGGGTCGGCGCCGGTCGCGCCGCCGGCCACGTCCGATGCGACGGCCGGCGCGGTCGTGGACCACTTTGTCCCCCTACAACCGACGCCGGATTTCGCCGCCATCGCCCCGCTCGATTCCGCAGGCAAGCCCGCCGACATGGCGGTCTATCGCGGCAAGGCGCTGCTGGTGAATCTGTGGGCCACCTGGTGCGCGCCCTGCATCAAGGAGCTGCCGTCGCTGGCCGAACTGGAGAAGATTTCGGGTGGCGCCGATTTCGCCGTGGTGACCATCGCGCTCGACGAACCCGACGCGGCGAAGGTAGCGCCGTTCCTGGCGCAGCATGGCCCGGGCCTGCCGGCTTTGATCGACACCAACCGCACCATCGACAAGGTGATGCGGGTCTCCGCCCTGCCGACCTCGTTCCTGGTCGACAAGGAAGGCAAGGTGCGCGCGGTGCTGACCGGCGATGCGGAATGGAACTGCGGCGCGGCGCTGGCGGCGGTGCAGGCCTTCATCGCCGACGGCACGATCAGCCAGGACAAGTTCGAGCCGTGCTCTTGATCGACGTTAGTTGCGCTTGCGCTTCGGTTTCGCGGCTGGCGCCGATGTCAACGTATCCCACGCCGCCATCGCCGAATCGGCGACTTCCAGCATCGCCTCGCGCGAGGCGCCGTCGCGCGCCTGCAGCGACAGGCCCTGCAGCACGGTCATGTAGAAGGCCGCGATCCTGGCGATATCCGCATTGGCCGGCACATCGCCGTCCTTGATGCCGCGGCGCAGCCGCTCTTCGAAGCTCGCCTGGATCTGGCGCCGCCAGTTGCACAAGGTTTGGCGCACGCCAGCGGTG
>DASZQC010000407.1:0-6073 GCA_035549815.1 Dongiaceae bacterium | reverse complement strand
CTGTGCCGGCACGCCTTGTTTCAGGTGTGCGAGGCGCGCAGCGTGCAGCGCCTGGTGACCGACAAGGCGCCGCCGGCCTCGCTCGCCGAAGTGCTGCGCGCGGCGGGCGTCGAAGTGCTGGTGGCCGAGGTGCCAGTTATCTAGTTTGGTTTATTATCCTATAGTTGTTGTAACTCTCCACGAAAATTATGCCTGAGTGGTCACATCCCATATTGACTTGATGACCACTTAGTCATCTTATCTTCCCCAATAACCGGCATTAATCGGGCACGTCCGACTCTGGGGCGTCATTCAAACGGGGAGAGATGCAATGAAGTTTGTTGGACAAGGCACACGCGCAGCCACGGCGATGCTGACGGTGCTGTCGCTGACGGCGTTTGGAGCGGGCAGCGCATGGGCGGCATCCTGCCCGACGGTGAAGGACCCGCAGGGCCTGACCGGCGCGTGGGCGGAGCAGGTGGAGGTCGAGGAAGCTGCGGCGAAAGGGGTGAAGCTGACCTACAGCGAGAACCCGCTGTTCGACAAGGACGTGAAGGCCGGCAAATTGCCGCCGGTGGATCAGCGCCTGCCGGAAGAGCCGCTGATCGTGCTGCCCTACAATGAATGCGGCGTCTATGGCGGAACCCTGAACGGCCTGGCCCGCGCGCCGGAATCCGGCACTTCCGACATCCTAAGCTGGCGCCAGGTCGGCCTGGTGCGCATCGCCGACGACTTCAAGACCATCGTGCCGAACGTGGCGCGCTCCTGGAAATGGGCGGACGATTACAAGTCGATCACCTTCGAGCTGCGCAAGGGCCACAAGTGGAGCGACGGCCAGCCCTTCACCGCCGATGACGTGGTGTTCTTCTTCGAAGACATCGTGAAGAACAAGGAGATGAGCCCGGACACCACGGTCGAGTGGGGGCTCAACCCCACGGCGGAGAAGATCGACGATACCCATGTGAAGATCAGTTTCGACGAGCCGTTCCCCGGCCTGCTCAGCTACCTGGCGACCAGCGGCTCCTACTTCACCACCTTCGCGCCCAAGCACCATTTCGCGCAGTATCTGCCGAAATACAATCCCAATGCGGACGCCGATGCGAAAGCGGCGGGCTTCGAGAACTGGATCAAGGCGTTCGATACCTATTACGACAAGTGGAAGGACGCCGAGACGCTGACCGCGCACGCGCTGACCGTGCCGACCCTGGAAAGCCACATCATCGAGGTGGAGCCGGACACCCAGCACCGCGTGTTCAAGGCCAACCCGTACTATTTCAAGGTCGACAGCTCCGGCCAGCAACTGCCCTATATCGACCATCACTATGAGCGCTTCCTGAATGTCGACCTGCAAATGCTGTCGATCCTGAACGGCGAGGTCGATTACAAGGCGCAGGGCCTGGGCCTGCCCGAATATCCGACGCTGAAGGAGAAGGAGGCGTCCGGCAAATATGCCGTGCGCATGGCGGCGGGCTCGATCGGCCCGGCGCTCGCCTTCAACATCACGCACAACGACAAGAAGCTGCGCTCGGTCTATTCGGACCTGCGCTTCCGCCAAGCGATCTCCTATGCGATCAACCGCAAGGAGATCAACGACGTGCTCTATTTCGGCCTCGGCCAGCCGAGCCAGGCCTTGCCGGCGCAGGTCTCCTTCACCACCGCGGACGACATGAACTACATGATCGACTACGACGTGGAGAAGGCCAATGCGCTCTTGGACGAGATGGGCATGAAGAAGGGCGCCGACGGCATGCGCACCTATCCGGACGGCTCGCCCTTCACCATCCTGTGGGAATATTCCACGCAGATGGCCTCGCCGGAATTCGTCAAGCTGGTCAGCGACTATTTCAAGGCGGTCGGCCTCAATGTGAACTCGAAAGAGCTGACCAGCGCGGCGACCCGCGAGAACGCCAAGGCGGAGACGTCCGACATCAACATGGAATGGGACGTTCCCTATGAGCCGACGCTGATCGCCGACATCACCCTCTATACGCCGTACTATTCGGAGATCAGCCCGCTGTTCGGCGTGAAGTGGAAGCAGTGGTGGATCAGCAACGGCGCCTCCGGTGAAGAGCCGCCGGCCTGGGCCAAGCGCATGTTCGAGATCGCCAAGGAATGGAAGACGGTTGTGCCGGGTTCCGACCGCTACATGGAGCTGGGCAAGGAACTGGTGAAGCTCAATCTGGAAAACATGACCATCATCGGAACCATCGGCGAGCTGCCGAAGCCGATCATCGTCTCCAACCGGCTGCACAACGTGAAGGACGAGCTGGGCACCGCCCACTTCAACTTCGGCTACAGCTACGCCTTCCGCGCCGATCAATGGTATATCAAGGAGTAGCCTGATCGACGGACCAGCCGGGGCGCAACCGGGAAGCTGGTTGCGCCCCGCTTCGTATCACCCAGCCGGACAGCAGGGGCCCGCATGATCGCCTATTTCGCCCGACGCCTGATCTACATGGTGATCACGCTGGTGCTGGTGTCGGTGGTGTCGTTCGTCATTGTGCAGAGCGCGCCGGGTGACTTCGCCGAGATCTATGCCGCGCGCAAGGCCGCGGCCGGCGCCATCATCAGCCAGGCCGAGATCGAGAATTTGCGCCGGCAGCTCGGCCTGGACCAGCCGATCTATGTGCAATATTGGCGCTGGTTCTCCAACATCGTGCTGCACAATGACTGGGGCATGAGCTGGGAGTGGAAGCGCCCGGTCGGCGAGGTGATCTGGGAGCGCATGCCGCTCACCCTCGCCATCGCCTTCTCCACGCTGCTTTTCATGTACGCGGTGTCGATCCCGGTCGGCATCTATTCCGCCGTGCGGCGCTATTCCATCGGCGACCATGTCGTTTCGATGATCGGCTATCTCGGTCTCGCGACGCCGAACTTCCTGCTGGCGCTCGTGCTGATGTACTTGACCCAGAAATATTTCGGCCAAAGCGTCGGCGGCCTGTTCTCGCCGCAATACCAGAATGCGCCCTGGTCCTGGGACAAGTTCGTCGATCTGCTGGCGCATCTGGCGGTGCCGGTGATCGTGCTCGGCATGGCCGGCACGGCCTTCCTGATCCGTGCCATGCGCGCGGCGGTGCTGGATGAACTGGACAAGATGTATGTGCTGTCCGCCAAGGCGAGCGGCCTGTCGCCGCTGAAGCTGCTGATCCGCTATCCGGTGCGCATGGCGCTGAACCCGATCGCCAGCACGCTCGGCTGGCGCCTGACCTATGTGATCTCCGGCGCGCCCATCGTCGGTTTCGTGCTGGCCTTGCCGGACACGGGGCCCTTGTTCCTGCATTCGCTGCTGAACCAGGACATGGAGCTGGCGGGGGCCCTCATCTTCATCTATTGCGCGCTCACCATCATCGGCACGCTGGTGTCCGACTTGCTGCTGGCGGCGCTCGATCCCCGCATCCGGCTGGAGTAGTGCGCATGGCCCTGATCGAAGGATTCGGCTGGTTCAAAGCGAAGCCCAAAGTGCGCCGCACCGACCTCGCCACGCAATGGACCCTGATGTGGTGGAAGTTCCGCCAGCACCGCCTGGCGATGGTCGGGATGGCGCTGCTCGCCGGGTTTCTGGCCTGCGTTCTGTTCGCCGAGCCGATCAGCCCGTACCCGCCGTTCGACCGCAACACACAGTACGTCGCCGGCGCGCCGATGATGCCGCATTTCATCGATGCGGAGGGCAGTTTCCATCTGCGGCCCTTCGTCTATGGCCGCAAGGCCGAGCGCGACATGGTCACGCTGCGCATGAAATACGCGATCGATACCAGTCAGCGGTGGGAGATCGAGTTCTTCGTGAAGGGCAAGCCGTACCATTTGTTCGGCCTGATCCCGATGGACATCCATCTGTTCGGCACGCGCGAGGGCTTCATCCATTTGTTCGGCACCGACTTCACGGGCCTCGACCTGTTCTCGCGCACCATCCATGCCTGCCGCGCGTCGCTGGGCGTCGCCTTCGTCGGCGTGGTGATCTCGTTCCTGCTGGGCGCGGCGATTGGCGGGGCGGCCGGCTATTTCGGTGGCACATTCGACAATATCGTCATGCGGGTGATCGAGTTCATCCGCTCGATCCCGACCTTGCCCCTTTGGCTGGCCCTGGCGGCGGCGCTGCCGCGCGATTGGGGGCCGTTGCCCACCTATCTTGCGGTGACCGTCATCCTCTCGCTGCTCGGCTGGACGTGGCTGGCGCGCACGGTGCGCAGCAAGCTGCTGGCGACGCGCACCGAGGATTTCGTGCTGGCGGCGCGGCTCTCCGGCTGCTCGGACTATCGCATCATCCGCCGGCATCTGCTGCCGTCGTTCCTCAGCTACCTGATCGTCGACACCTCCATCGCTTTCCCGGAGATTCTGCTGGCCGAGACCTCTTTGTCGTTCCTGGGGCTGGGCCTGCGCGAGCCGGTGGAGAGCTGGGGCGTGCTGCTGTTCGCGGCGCAGAGCATCCGCTCGGTCGACCAGGCGCCCTGGCTGATGATTCCCGGCATCTTCGTCATCGTGGCGGTGCTGGCGTTCAATTTCGTAGGCGACGGGTTGCGCGATGCTGCAGATCCCTATTCGCGGTGAGATGATGCACGGCACCGCACCGGTCCTCGAAGTCACCGACCTGTCCATCGCCCTCAGCCAGGACAAGGCGCTGATTCCGATCACGGAGGATGTCTCCTTTTCCATCGGCCGCGGCGAGGTGCTGGCCCTGGTGGGGGAGAGCGGATCGGGCAAGAGCGTCACCGCGCTGGCCCTGATGCAGTTGCTGGCCAAGGGCCTGACCATCGCCAAGGGGCATGTCTTCCTGCGCACCGCCGACGGCTACCAGGCCGACATCGCCGCTTTGGGCAAGGACGGTAGAGAGATCGAAGCGGTGCGTGGCGCCCGCATGGGCATGATCTTCCAGGAACCGATGAGCTCTTTCTCGCCCATCCACACCATCGGCTCGCAGATCAGCGAGGTGGTGCAGATCCATGAGAAGGTGGCGAAGCAGGCGGCGCGGGAGCGGGCGGCGGAATTGCTGGCCAAGGTCGGCATCCCGGACCCAACGCGCGCGCTCGACCGCTATCCGTCGGAGTTCTCCGGCGGCATGCGGCAGCGCGCCATGATCGCGCGAGCGCTGATCTGCTCGCCCAGCCTTCTCATCGCCGACGAGCCGACCACCGCCCTGGACGTCACCATCCAGGGCCAGATCCTGGATCTGCTGCGGAAATTGCAGCGCGAGCTGGGCATGGCGATCCTGTTCATCACCCACGATCTCGGCATCGTCGCGCAGATGGCCGACCGGGTGGCGATCATGTATTCCGGCCGCATCGTCGAAGGCGGGCCGGTGCGCGAGATCTTCCGGCGCCCGACGCATCCCTATACCCGCGCGCTGCTGGAGGCGGTGCCGCGCCTGGGCGATCTCGATGCGCGGCGCAAGATCAAGCCGATCGCAGGATCGGTGCCCAATATCTTTGCCGTGCCGACGGGATGCCGGTTCCACCCGCGCTGCCCGGTCGCCGACCCGGCGCAATGCGCCAGCAAGGCTCCGCCGCGCGTCGAGCATCACGGGCACTTCGTCGAATGCATCCATGGCAAGAGGGAGCTGTCGGCATGAGCGAGCTTCTCTCCGTCACCAACCTGTCGGTGCATTTCCCGGTCCGCACGCGCGGCGTCTGGCGCCGCACGACGGGCCGCGTCATCGCGGTCGATAACGTCACCTTCACCATCGCCCGTGGCGAGACGCTGGGCCTGGTGGGGGAAAGCGGCTCCGGCAAGACCACGCTCGGCCTCGCCATCTTGCGTGGCATTCAGCCGACTCTGGGCAAGATCGAGATGAACGTGCCGGAGGGCAAGCTGGACATCACGGACCTGGAAAAAGGCGCGCTGCGCGATGCGCGGCGGCATTTCCAGATGATCTTCCAGGATCCTTATGCCTCGCTGAACCCGCGCATGACGGTGCGCGACATCATCGCCGAGCCGCTGATCGCGCGCCGGTCCGAAAAGCTGGACCGCAAGACCATCGATGCCCGCGTCATCGACATCGCCGAGAAGTGCGGCCTGAACCGCGAGCAGTTGCGCCGCTTTCCGCATGCTTTCAGCGGCGGCCAGCGCCAGCGCATCGCCATCGCCCGCGCCCTGGTGCTGC
>DASZQC010000406.1:0-5479 GCA_035549815.1 Dongiaceae bacterium | reverse complement strand
CTGCATTTCGTCCGGGCCTAGTATGCGAAAAGCCCGTGGATCGCGGGATCCACGGGTTTTGCCATCAGCGCCAGCGGCACGGCACGAGGGAGGCGCGTCGCCGGCCGCGGGGTCGCCAATACCGCGCTAGTTCAGCCGGTTGGCGATCTTAGCCAAAGCAGCCTTGGCGCAGATCTCGTCATTGGCGCCGCCGGGCGCGCCGCCGATGCCGATCGCCGCGACGATCTCGCCATCCATCCTCACGCCGACCGCGCCGGGCAGCAGGAAGAGGTTGGGCAGGGTGGCATAGGTTGGAGCGAAAGGGTTGGTCTTGAGCTGTTCGACCCAGTCACCCAGCACGTCGAAGCCGAAGATCGGTCCCATCGTCACCACGGTATAGGCCTTGCGGAAGCTCGCATCCTTGGTGTGGATCGTGCTGTGGTCGCCCTTGGCCTGCAGTTTGATGTTGCCGCCGGAATCCACCACCGTGACGGTGACGTGCCAGCCGTTCTCCTCGCAGACGCGGATGCCTTCGGTGGCGGCTTCCATCGCCAGATCGAGCGGCAGGAAACCCTGCTTCATTTCGGTGGCGGCCGAGGCCGGCATCGCCGTCAGGCTGAGGCCGAGCAGCAGGCCGCAGGCGGCCGGGATCAGTGCTTTGCGCATCGTGTCATCCTTCAGTTCGTGGTCTTGAGACGGTCGAGGAAGGCGAGCATCGCCGTGGAGATTTCCGGCAGATGTGTCTCCAGCGCGAAATGGCCGGCGTCATAGGCGTGGACCTCGGCGCCCGGCACCAGGGTCTTGAAGAAATCGCGGCCCTGGACGGTGAAGAACGGATCGTTGTCGCCCCACACGATCAGCATCGGCGGCTGCGCGGTCTTCAGGTACTCCTGCCACTTGGGGTATTGCGCGACATTGTCCTGGTACTGGTAGAGCAACTCGACCTGGATCTTGTCGTTGCCCGGTCGGTCGAGCAGCGACTGGTCGAAGGTCCAGGCATCCGGATTGACCCGGTCTGTGCGCGATTCGCCGTGGGTGTATTGGAACTTGGTCGCCTCGGGGCTGAACGCATCGCGCAGCGGCTTCTCGGTCTCCGGCGTGCGGTTCTGCCAGGCGGGCTGAAAACTGGCGACGACTTCCTGGTGCCAGCCCTCGACGTTGACGACGGCGTTCTGAACGACGAAGCCGCGCACCTTCTCCGGATGCTTTAGCGCCAGGCGCATGCCGATCGGCCCGCCGTAATCCTGCATGTAGAGGACGTAGCTCTGCAGCCCGACCTCCGCGGTGAAGGCGTCCATCACATCCGCCAGATTGGCGAAGGTGTAGTTGAACTGGTCGAGGCCCGGCGTGGAGGAATAGCCGAAGCCCGGATAGTCCGGCGCGATCACATGGTACTTTTCCGCCAGCACCGGGATGAGGTCGCGGAACATGTGCGAGGAGGACGGGAAGCCGTGCAGCAGGAGTACGGTCGGCGCCATCTTCGGCCCGGCCTCGCGATAGAAGATGTCGAGGCCCTGCACCTGGGCGTGATGATAGGTGGCGGGCTCGGCCTGCGCCGGCGGCAAGGCCAGCGTGGAGCCGAGCAGCGCGCCGACCGCTGCGGTATTCGCGATGCGTGACATGGAAGCTCCTTCGGGAAATGAGTGTCGGCAGAGGCGATCCGCAGCGATCGCCGGCCTCAGGCGACGTCGCGCGCGGGCGCGACCACGGGGAAGTCGATGACCGTGCCGGCAACCTCGTTCACGTAGTTGGTGAGCGTGTTGAGCGCGACATGCAGCACGATCTCGACGATCTCGCCCTCGTCGAAGCCGGCCTGGCGCACGGCGGTCAAATCGGAATCGCTGACATGGCCGCGCGACGCGGCGATCTTGACCGCGAAATGCACCGCCGCATTGGCCTTGGCATCGTTGGACCGGCCGCTGCGGTTGGCCGCGATCTCGGCATCGTCCAGCTTGGCGAGGTTCTTGCCCAGATAGGTGTGGGCCGACAGGCAATAGGTGCAGCGGTTGAACTCGGCGATGGCGATGGCGATGCGCTCGCGCGTCCTGGGGTCGAGGCTGCCCTTGGCGAGGGCGCCGTTCAGGCCGAGATAGCCGTCCAGCGCCGCCGGGCTGTTGGCCACCACCAGGAACAGATTGGGCAGCACGCCGAGCTGTTGCTTGACTGCGGCCAGGGCGTTACGGGCCGCCGCCGGGGCCGCCTCGAGCGAGGCGGGCGTTGGGATACGGGACATGGGTAGCTCCTTTTGGCTTCCGGCCGGGTGTGGCCGTCAGAGGAGCATTTGGTTATTTCCATATTTCGTGACTACATGGCATATTTGGAATAATTCGTTCCAGATTTTGAGAGTTATGATGGACCGCTTCGAATCCATGTCCGCTTTCGTCGCGGTGGTTGAGGCCGGCGGCTTCTCCGCCGCCGCCCGCAAGCTGGGCATGCCGCTCGCCACCGTGAGCCGCAAAGTGTCCGAGCTGGAGGATTTCCTGAAGGCGAGCCTGATCAACCGCTCGACCCGCCGGATCGCGCTGACCCAGAGCGGGCAGGCCTATTACGAATCCAGTCGCCGCCTGCTCGATGATCTGGGCGAGGCCGAGCGCGCGGCCTCCGGCGAATACCAGGCGCCGCGCGGCGAGCTCATCATCACCGCGCCGATCGTATTCGGCCGGCTGCATGTGGTGCCGGTGGTCGTCCAGTTCCTGAAGGAGTACCCGGAGGTTGACGTCCGCCTGCTGCTCGACGACCAGATCGTCAACCTCATGGACGAGCAGGCCGACCTGGCGGTGCGCATCAGCGAGCTGCCCGACAGCAGCATGGTGGCGACACGGATCGCAACGATCCGGCCGGTGATCTGCGCCAGCCCAGCCTATCTCTCCACCCATGGCACACCGCGCCACCCGGAGGAGCTTGCCGGCCACGATTGCATCATGCGCACACGGCTGCCGGCGCCGGATTCCTGGCCGTTCCGTATCGACGGCGCGGTGAAGATGATCCAGGTGCGCCGCCGCCTGGTGGCGACAACGGCGGAGGCGAGCATCGAGGCGGCGATGGCCGGGGCGGGGCTGGCCAAGGTGTTCTGCTATCAGATTGCCGAGGCGGAGCGGCAGGGCAGGCTGGTCTCCATCCTGCGCGACTTCGAGCCGGAGCCGCTGCCGCTCAGCCTGGTCTATGCCGCCACGCGCCTGGTGCCGCTGAAGCTCCGCGCGTTCCTGGATTTCGCCGTGCCGCGCCTGAAGCGGCGGGTGCAGCAGCTCTAAGCGGTGCTCACACTTCCATCTCTGCCGGCAGCAGCGTGATGATGATCTTGTCGATGCGGCGGCCGTCGAGGTCCACGACCTCGAAGCGATAGCCGCCGAACTCCAGCGACTCCCCGGCCTGCGGCAGCTTGCCCATGCGGTGCAGAACGAGGCCGGCCGCGGTCGCATATTCCTCTTCCTCGTCGGCCAGGCCCTGGGCGTTGATGGCCCGCTCCAGGTCGGTGATGCGCACCCGGCCGTCGACCAGCCACGATCCATCCTGCCGCTTGGTGATGCCGGGCTCTTCATCGGCATCCTCGGCGAACTCGCCGGCGATGGCGGCGAAGATGTCACGCGGCGTGACGATGCCCTGCACGCTGCCATACTCGTCCAGCACGATCGCCAGGTTGGAGGCTTTCTGCCGGAACAGATCCAGCATGCGCAGGACCGTGGTGCTCTCATGCACCGTCAGCGCGGGCTTGAGGCAGTCGCGCGGGCTGAGAGCCTTGCCAGTGGCGATCTGCGCCAGCAGGTCCTTCACATAGACGAAGCCCAGCACCTCGTCCACGACGCCCTCGCACAGCAGCAAGCGTGAATGCTCGACCTCCATGATCTCGCGCGTGATCGCCGCGGCGTCTTCCTGCACGTCCAGCCATTCGATGTCCGGCCGAGGCGTCATGATGGTGCGCACCGAATGATCGGCCAGGTGCAGCACGCCCTCGATCATGTGACGTTCCTGCTGCATGAAGACGCCGGTCTCGGCGCCCTCGGCGATCATCACCTTGATCTCTTCTTCGGTGATCTTGTTCTCCGTCGTCGGCTTGATGCGCAGCAGGCGCAGCAGGGTGTCGGTCGACACCCGGAGGACAAAGACGATCGGCGTGCCGATCTTCGCCAGCAGCGCCATGGGCAGGCTGACCCGCATGGCGATGGCTTCCGCGTGGCTCATGGCGAAGCGCTTCGGCACCAGCTCGCCCACCACCAGCGACAGGTAGGTGATCACCGCCACGACAAGGCTGACGGCGACGGCATAGGCTTGTCCGCCGACCAGCGGCCAGTCGGAGATCGCCGCGGCCACCGGGCCGGACAAGGTCGCACCGCTATAGGCGCCGGCAACGATGCCGACCAAGGTGATGCCGATCTGCACGGTGGCCAGGAATTTTGTGGGATGCTCCGCCAGCAGCAGCGCGCGCCGGGCGCCGCGATGGCCCTTGTCGGCTAGCGGCTTCAACCGCGCGCGGCGGGACGACACGATGGCCAGTTCGGACATGGCGAAAAAGGCGTTCAGCAGGATCAGCAGCAGGACGACGACGGCCTCGAACAGGAACGAGCCGCCGGACATGGGGTCAGTCATGGTTGGTCTTGGTCACCTCGGCGCCACTGATTCGATTCGGATGAGATGTGACAGATAGCCCGAAAAGCTCCGGCACGCGAGAAACCCCTTGTCAGCTACTTGTCAGAAAAGTTAATTGGAGGATCAGGGAACAGTCTATACCAATGTCGGGCTATATCGGGCACTTTGCAGTATCTATCTGAAATGCATTGATAATCCGGCGCTCGACGTCGGAGGAACGGAAGCATGAACGGCGGAAACCCGCTGAAACGAAAACTGTATGCCGGAGAGGCCTGTTTCGGCGCCTGGGTGCTGAGCACTTCCGCCGACATGGTGGAGATTTTGTCCTATGCCGGGCTGGATTTCCTGCTGCTGGACCATGAGCACGGCCAGGGCGGCATCGACACGGCCATCAACCAGCTCCGCGCCATGAAGGGCACGGATTGCGTCGGCGTGCTGCGCGTGCCGACCAATGACCCGGTCTATATCAAGCGCGCGCTGGATGCCGGCGTCGGCGGCATCCTGGTGCCCAACGTCAATGACGCCGCCCAGGCGCGGCGCGTGGTCGACGCCTGCAAATACGCGCCGGCCGGCATGCGCGGCGCCTTCGGCGGCATGCGTGCGATGAAATACGGCTTCAACCCCGGCTATTTCGACACCGCCTTCGAGGATCTGCTGGTCGCGGTGCAGGTGGAGAACGCCAAGGCCATCGACGCGATCCCGGAGATCGCGGCGGTCGACGGCATCGACATCATCTTCATCGGCCCGCGCGACCTGTCGGCGACCATGGGCAAGCTGAACCAGTTCGACGATCCGGAGGTGCGCGGCCAGGTCGACCGTGCCACGGCGGCGATCCTCAAGTCCGGCAAGATCCTGGGCAGCACCGCGACCTCGGGCAAGGTGGCGAAGGAAATGGCGGGCAAGGGCTTCCGCTTCA
>DASZQC010000405.1:0-5118 GCA_035549815.1 Dongiaceae bacterium | reverse complement strand
TGGAGCTGCATGGCGGCCGACTGGAGCTGGAGAGCGAGGTCGGCGTCGGCACCAAGGTGACCGTGACCTTCCCGGCGGAGCGCTGCATCGCGCGGCCGGTTGCCGCCTAAGGCCGTTCACCGTCGTTTAACCAAGACCTTCACGTCTCGTAAACCGTGCCGGCCTAGGATCGGCGCAATGCACCCTGTCGAGCGGGATGCCGCGAGCTGGAGACGGCGCCGTGCCGGACACGAGCCAACCTGAAAATCCCGCCTTAAGTGCGCCACGGCGGCTGAAGCCGGGCGTCAAGCGCCTGAGCCTGGCCTTGCAGGGCGGCGGTTCGCACGGCGCCTTCACCTGGGGCGTCATGCACCGGCTGATGAGCGATCCGCACATCTATATCGACGGGATCAGTGGCACCAGCGCCGGCGCCATGAACGCGGTGGTGTTCGCCGACGGTTTCCTGAAAGGCCGGCGTCAGGGCGCCATCGACGCGCTGGAACGATTCTGGACCCGCGTCGCCACTCTGCCCGGCATGCCACGCGGCGGGATCCCCGGCTGGGGCGATCGCTGGGCGGTGGATAACGATCCGGCCTTCATGATGATGGACATCATCACGCGCATGTGGTCGCCGGCGCAGCTCAACCCGCTGAAGCTCAATCCGCTGCGCGACCTGCTGGAAGAGCTGGTCGATTTCGAAGGGCTGCGCGCCCGGCCGGACGTGAAACTGTTCGTCACCGCTTCCAACGTGCGCACCTGCAAGTCGCGTCTGTTCCGCACGCCGGAGCTGACCGCGCAAAGCGTGATGGCCTCGGCCTGCCTGCCCTTCCTGTTCGAGGCGGTGGAGATCGACGGCGAACATTACTGGGACGGCGGCTATCTCGGCAATCCGGCGATCTATCCGCTGATCCACGAATGCGCGTCGAGCGACGTGGTGATCGTGCAGATCAACCCGCTGGTGCGCAACGAGGTGCCGACCAGCGCGCGCGACATCCTGAACCGTATCAACGAAATGACCTTCAATGCCAGCCTGGTGCGCGAGATGGCGGGTATCGCCACGATCACCAGCCTGGTGGAGAGCGGCGCCCTCAACGACGACCGCTACACTGCCGTGCGCTTCCACCAGATCAGCGCCGAGGAGGAGCTGGCGAAATACGGCCCCTTGAGCAAGATGAACACCGAGCGGGCCTTCCTGGAGCATCTGCACCGCCTCGGCTACGAGACGGCGGACAAGTGGATCAGCGACAACTTCCAGCGCATCGGCTGGGAAAGCACCATCGACGTGATGGAGCGGTATACCTGAAGCTGGTGCGAGTCCTGGGTATCTCTTCCGCATCCCGGTAAGGCCTGAGGCCTTGCCGCCGCCGCCCCGCACGCGCTAGCCTTTCGACCGGGACGTGGATCTCGGGGGAAGCGACGTGATCAACTCGCATATGGTTCACGAGGTCGTCCGCTATCTGAAGCGGCGGCTGTACAGATTGCCGAAGTGGCCTTATTTGGTCGGGGCAGTTGCGCTTGTGCTGGTCGGCCAAGTGGTGGAGGCGCGGGGCGGAGCTGAGGCTCTCACCAGGTTCACAGACGGTGTTGTCGCCGACCTGGGCGCCATGAACCCCATCTCGGTCATTCCGAGCTACTTCGATCACCTGTTCGCATGCGACTACAACGCGGAACTCGCGTATGAAAACTGCAGCAATCTTCGCTTTCTGGCGCCGACGCGATACGTTGGCGCGCTGATCGAAACCAGCGGTGACGTATGGGCTGGCTCCGATTGGGCCGGCCGCCTGCTGCTGCCGATCGCGATCCTGATCGGTTTCTGCTTTGCGGTCAGCTGCGTTGTCTGGCTGCAGGGCAAGATCTCAGGCCGGAATGCCGAGGCAAATCTGCTGACATTTGTGGTTGCGGCTGTCCTGACGCCGTTCTTCGTCAGCATCGCCGGCGGCGTGCTGCAGATTGCTGCCATCGTTCTTTTCACGCTGTTCGGCGCCGCGATCGGACTCGTGATCGCCCTCACCGGATTGTTGGCCGTGCCCCTCAAGATCGTCAGCATCGTCAAGAGCGTCGAGGAGACGGGGCACGGCCTGCAAAGCGCGTCCAAGCTGATGACGTCAGCGACGGCGCCCGGCGTCAAGCCGCCGGTCGATCCGCCGAAAACGTGACCAGGATGCGCTAGCGCACCGCCGCTAGGTGCTTGCCGTCGAGCAAACGCGAGGGCGGCAGGGCGAAGATGGCCTTGGTGCCTTTGCCGAGCTCGCTTTCCAGGCGCAGGTCGCCGCCGTGCAGGCGGGCGAGGCCGCGTGACAGCGGCAGGCCGAGGCCAGCGCCGTCGAACTTGCGGTGCAGCGCGGAATCCACCTGCACGAACGGCTCCAGCACCCGGTCGATGTCTTCCTGCGAGATGCCGATGCCGTTGTCGGTGACGGAGATTTCCAGTTCGCCGCGCGGCGACAGCTTGGCGCCGACGACGATGCGGCCCTGCTTCGGCGTGAACTTGATGGAATTGCCGATCAGGTTGATCAGGATCTGCTTCAGCTTCTGCTTGTCGGCATGCACGCGCGGCAGGCGCTGGGCGATGTCGAGCTCCAGGTGGAGCTGGCTTTCGCTGACCCGCTCCTTCACCAGGCGGACGACCGATTCGACGACCTCTTCCAGGTTCACCACGCTCTCATGCAGCGTGACCTTGCCCGCCTCGATGCGCGAGACGTCGAGGATGTCGTTGATGATGCCGAGCAGATGCAGGGCGCTGGCGTGGATGTCGCGGATGTAGGATTTGTATTGCGGGTTGCTGACCGGGCCGATCATTTCCATGCGCATCACGTCGGCGAAGCCGATGATGGCATTGAGCGGCGTCCTGAGCTCGTGGCTCATATTGGCGAGGAAATGCGTCTTGGCCCGGCTGGCGACGTCGGCCTGCTCCTTGGCCTGACGCAGGCTCTCTTCGCGCTTGGTCAGCTCGGTGATGTCGGTGGCGGCGCCGCGATAGCCTTTCAGCGCGCCATTGGTGCGGTCGAACACCGGCACGGCGGAGAGCATGAACAGGCGGCGCTTGCCTTCGGCATCGACGGCGTCGAACGGCACGTCGCGGAACGGGGAGATGCGCTCGAACCGCCGCTTCGCCGATTGGCGCAGCGTGTCGGTGACGATCATGGAAAGCAGGTTCTTGCCGATATATTCCTGCGGCGGGCGGTCGAGCGCGTTGGAGATGCGCTGCGAGACCATGGTGAAGTTCAGTTCCGCGTCGGCTTCCCAGACCCAGTCGGCGGTCAGGCGCAGGAAGTCCATGTAGCGATCGAGCATGATCGCGATGTCTTCGACGCCGATGCCGTGGTCGGCGAACATCTGCAGGATGCCGCCGAAGCCGGAGAGCTGCCCGTCATTGTCGAAGACCGGCACCAGGCGCGACTTCAGCACCTGGGTGGTCTGGCCGATGATGTAGCGGTCCTCGCGATAGACCGTGTTGCGGCCGAACTCGATCTCTTCGGCGATGTCGCGCATCGGGAACAGGTCGCCGATGCGGCCCTCCTGCGTCTCGATCTCCGCCACCCGGCGATAGCCGGAATTGCACCAGCGGATCGCGCCGCCGCGGTCGGCCAGGAACAGGGCCGGACCGAAATCCAGCAATTCCTTCTGGAAGATGTCGCGCAACTGCTCCGGTGTTGGCGAGCGGCCAACCGCCGGCTGCCAGTCGGTGACAATCATAGCTGCCTGCATCATGGATCGTAGTCCCCCAACGTACTCAACCGCGGGCGCTTGCGCCACCCGAGATTGCGGCGCCCGCGATTGTGCCAGGCGATTGCGGCCCGGCGTCTTGTGCCCCTTGTTCAATCCGCGCCTGCCCCGGCACGGCCTTTACGTAACCAACTCTCTCACTCAGCCAGCTTGCTCGGCTGGCCCATCTTACTCAGCCGGCCCGTCGGGCGCCCCGCCCTGACCCAGCTCGATGGTCTTGATCGCGAACAGATAATTCGGGTCGCGGCGCCACCGTTCCAGCACCTTCTGGGCGGTATCGGTCGCGACCTTGTCGTAGAAGCCCAGGGCACGGCCCAGATCGACCGCGCCGCCGGCAGCGCCCCGGACCCCGGATTGCGCCGAAACCTGGCCGGCGCCGCCCGGCTTGGCGCGGCGGGTCAGCAGATACATGGTGGCGAATTCCTCGCGGCTGAGGCGCATGGCCCGAGTCGCGATGGCGAGGCCGTTGCCGCCCGGCTCGTAGAGCAGGCGCTGCACCAGAGGCAGGCGCAGGTCCGCCATCTGGGCGAACATCGCCTCGAACATCGGCACTTCGCCGCGCCGCAGCGTCTGGATCATCAGCCGTGCATTCAGCTTGTCGGCCAGCTTCAACTGCTTGGCCGCCTGCTCCGCCGGGGTCAGCGTATCCGGCGTCTTGGCTTCCAGGGTGGCCGCCGCCACCTGCGCCTTCAGGATCGGCTCCAGCGAATCATCGAGCTCGTTGGCGTCCAGCTTGAACTTGTCGACGATGAAATGGCGGATCGCCGCCGAGACCCAGTAGCACATCTTGACCGCCAGCTCGCGCGGCAGGTCGCGGCGATGCACCAGCGGCTCCTGGAACTCGTCGATCTGCTTCGACTGGTCGACGATATAGGCCAGGGTGGATTCTGAGATGCGCGCATCCTGGTTGGACAGCAGCGCCATGATCACGTCGGTATGGCCGGTCTCCACCAGCACGTCGCTGACCGACATACTGAGGTCGCGGCGCATGGCGATGGCCAAAATGTGCTGGCGCGAGCGGTGATGCACGATCTCGATCAGGTCGGAATCGTGCAGCGCGCGGCAGCGCATCAGGATGGGGGAGGCGATGTCGATCTCGTCATTGCCGAGCAGCACGGCCAGCTCGCGCGGCGTGCCGGGCAGATCGGCCAGGCGCTGGGCCAGCTTCTGCCGGATCTCGCGCGAGACCTCGCGCACCAGCTTTTCCAGGATGTCGACCATGATCGCGCGTTCCTGCGCGCTCAGGACCGCGGATTGCTCCTGGAACAGGTCGCCCATCACCTCAAACAGGTGCGATCGGGCCTGTTCCGATTTCTCCCGCGCCAACAGCAGGAGCTGTTGAACATCCATGGCTTCTGCAGCCATTTGCGAGCGACTCCCCGAATGCGACCGCCCGGTCCGTACGCCGACATC
>DASZQC010000404.1:0-10545 GCA_035549815.1 Dongiaceae bacterium | reverse complement strand
AGCCGCATCGTGCGCCCGCTCACCGCCGCCGCCCGCGTCGCCGACCGCATCGCCAGGGGCGAGCTGCAGACCCCGATCCCGCCTGGCGGCGCCGACGAGACCGGCATCCTGCTCAACTCCATGACGGTGATGCAGGACAATATCCGCCGGATGATGGCGCGCGAGACGGCGCTGCGCCTGTCCGCCGAGAACCGCCTGACCGACGCGCTGGAAAGCTCCAACGAAGGCGTCCTGCTGTCGGCCCCGGGGGGCGAGATCGTCCTGGCCAATTCCTCCCTGCGCGCCTTCTTTCCCGCCCTTTGCGAAACGCTGGTGCCCGGCACGAATTTCGAAGCCGCGCTGGCCGCGATCCAGACCGAACTGGCGTCCGGCACGCAGGGCGTCATCGACATCGGCGGCCATGCCGAACTGCAGCTCGCTTCGGGCCACTGGCTGCGCCTGACCGGCAGCGCAACCAGCGAGGGCGGCACCATCCTGTTCTTCTCCGACTTCACCGCCGTCAAGGAGCGCGAGGAGAGCCTGCGCAAGGCCAAGCAGGAGGCCGAAGCCGCCAACGAGGCCAAGAACCGCTTCCTCGCCAACATGAGTCACGAGCTGCGCACGCCGCTTAACGCCATCATCGGTTTTTCGGAGATGATGACCGGCGCGGTGCATGGTCCCATGGGCGCCACGCAGTACAACAGCTACGCCAGCGACATCAATGCCAGCGCCCGCCACCTGCTGGCGATCATCAACGACATCCTGGAAGTGGCGAAGATCGAGGCCGGCCGCTTCAACCTGGTCGAAGAAGAGACCTCCGTGGCCGACCTCTGCGCCATCGCGCTGAAGATGGTGCGCGAGCGCGCGGAGCAGCGCGGCGTCCTGTTGCGCAGCGAAGTCGGACCTGCCCTGCCCAACATCATCATAGACCAGCGCGCCATGCGCCAGGTGCTGCTGAACCTGCTCTCCAACGCCGTCAAGTTCACCAAGGCGAGCGGCGAAGTGACGCTGCGCGCGCAGATGGCGATGGATGGCGAGCTGATGCTGCAGGTCTGCGACACCGGCATCGGCATGCGCGAGGACGACCTCAACCGCGTGCTGCAACCCTTCGTGCAGGTGGAGAACGAGTTCGGCCGCAAGTTCGAAGGCACCGGCCTGGGTCTCTCCCTCTCCAAACAGCTCATCGAGCTGCATGGCGGCCGCCTCGGCATCGTCAGCAAGCCGGATTTCGGCACCACCGTGACGGCGTATCTACCGCCGCGGCGCCTCGCCAAATCATAGCGGCCCATCACCAGGAGACGCGGATGTGGGCCCTTATCGTGTTCATCCTGATTGGCGGCGCGATCTGGCTGCAGTGGCGCGCGATTTCCGCTTGGAACGGTGCTTGGCGGTTGCTCGCCGCCGTTCCCGCAGCACTGATCGCAGCCGACATCCTGTGGATCATCGCCGACGTCTCGATCGATCCGACGGCACGGAACCTATGGCCGCTGGAATTGCTGCTCATCGGTGCCTGCGGCGGCGCCTTTATCGGCGCGCTGTGGCTGTTGCGGATGGTCGTGCGCGCCTGACTTAAGCCGCCGCGCGCCGCTCCACGGCCCCGGCGAGATAGTCCAAAGCCGCCTGCGTCCCGCCCTTGCGGTGCGGCACATCGGCCAGGCTCAGGCCCATCTCCACGCCGCTCAGGGTCCCGGCCAGCATGAGATCGTTGAAATCGCCGAGATGGCCGATGCGGAACACTTTATCCGCCAGCTTGCCGAGGCCGGCGCCGAGCGACATGTTGAAACGCTGCAGGATCGCCTTGCGCAGGCGATCGGCGGAATGGCCTTCCGGCGTGAACACGGCCGTCACCGACTGGCTGTATTCGCTGGGCTCGGCGCAGACCGTCTCCAGGCCCCAGGCGCGCACCGCGCGGCGCGTCGCCTCGGCATGGCGCGCGTGGCGGGTGAAGACGTTCTCCAGCCCCTCCTCCGCGATCATGTCCAGCGCCTCCTTGAGGCCGAAGAACAGATTGCAGGCCGGCGTGTAAGGCAGGTTGCCGCTGCCATTTGCCGCCGCGATCACCGGCTCCCAGTCCCAGAAGGCCCGCGGCAGCTTGGCATTCTTGCTCGCCCCGCGCGCCTTCTCGCTCACGCCGACGAAGGCGAGGCCGGCCGGCAACATCAAGCCCTTCTGCGAGCCTCCCACGGCGACATCCACGCCCCACTCGTCCATGCGGAAATCGGCGCTGGCCAGCGAGGAGATCGTATCCACCATCAACAGCGCCGGATGCTTGGCGCGGTCCATCGCCTTGCGGATCTCCGCCACGCGGCTCATCACGCCATTCGAGGTCTCGTTATGGACCAGCAGCACCGCTTTGATGGCGTGGCCGCGATCCTCGCTCAGCGCCGCTTCGATCGCTTCCGGCTGCGGCGCACGGCGCCAATCGGTCGCCAGCGTCTGCACGTCGAGGCCGAGCTTGCGCGCCATGACCTGCCACAGCACGGCGAACTGGCCGGTGTCGAAGGTCAGCACCTTGTCGCCCGGGGACAAAGTGTTCACCAGCGCGGATTCCCAGCCGCCGGTGCCCGAGGCCGGAAAGATCAGCACCGGCTCGCGCGTCTTGAAGACGGCGCGGATGCGCTCGAACACCTCCGCCTGCAGTTTCACCCAGGCCGGCCCGCGATGATCCAGCACCGGCTGCGAAATGGCGCGCAGCACGCGATCGGGGATGTTGCTGGGGCCCGGCACCTGCAGGAAATGGCGACCCGGTTGATAGGTCATCTTGGCGTCTCCTCCGTGCAAAACGGCACACAGAAACGCTACGAACCTCGCCTGTCTGCGACTGATCCAGTTGCGACATGCCGGCGCGGCGAAACGACTCGCCCCGCGGATATTGGCGCTGTCGTTGGTTTGCGCGGCTATTCGCCCAGCACAACCAGCGCGTCGACCGCCACCGCGCCGTCGGCCCGGACCATCAGCGGGTTGACGTCGAGCTCCAGCAGGTTCGCGCGGTTGGCTTCGGCGAAGGCGGCAATGGCCATGACCGATTTCACCAGGGCCGGAATGTCCGCCGCCGCCTTGCCGCGATAGCCGCCCAGCAGCTTGGCGATCTTCAGCTTGCGGATCGCGGCCTCGACTTCTTCCGCCGTCGTGGGCAGCAGCAGCATGGCCGCATCCTCGACCAGCTCCACCAGGATGCCGCCGGCGCCGACCACGAGGGCCAGGCCGAATTGCGGGTCGCGCTGGATGCCGACGATCAGCTCGGCCACCACGTCGCCGACCATGCGCTCGACCAGCACCTTGGCGATCTTCTCGCCCTTCAGGTAGGTGCCGACCGACTGGGTCATCCTGGCCATGGCTGCCTCGACATCGGCGGCGGATTTCAGATTGACCGCCACCGCGCCCGCCTCGGTCTTATGGGCGATCAGCGGCTCGGCCACCTTCAGCACCACGGGGAAGCCGAGCTCAACAGCCGCCTTGGCGGCATCGGCCGGTGCGACGATACGGCTCTCGGGCACCGAGACGCCGAATTTCGCCAGCAGCTTCTTGCCTTCGACCTCCGAGAGCATGCGGCGGGTCTTGCCGGCTTCCGGCGTCGTCGGAATGGTCAGCGATCCTGACGCCTTTTCTCGGATCTGCTTGCGCGCGGCGAAGCGATGCACCGCGGCAAAGGCCACGAGCGCCTCCGCCAGTCCCTGCATCGGCGCGCCCTTGGCGGCGATGATTTCCGCCCGGACGCGAGGCGGCAGCAATTCCGAGAGCGTCGAGGTAACGATCGGCATCTTGCCGTGCTGCTTGCAGGCCGCGAGGATCGCGCGCACCGCCGCGTCACATTGGGCCTCCGTGATCGGCCCGTCGGTCGCATAGTCGATGACCAGCATGCCGGCGTCGAAATCGCCCGCCACCACGGTGGAAAAACATCTGGTCAGCAGATCCTCGTGCCCCCAGAGCGATGTGTTGTAGTCGAGCGGGTTGGCCACGGTGGCGAAGTTCGGCAACTGCGACCGCAGATCGGCCGCCTGGTCCGCCGAGAAGCCAGGCAGCGGGATATTCAGCGCGTCGCACAGATCGGCGGTCAGCAGGCATTCGCCGCCGGAGCAGGTGAAAACCGCCAGCCGGTCGCCCTTGGGCAGGCCGGCGGTGGAGACCAGTTTCAGCGTCTCCAATAATTGCGGCACCGAATGGACGCGGATGATCCCCAGCCGGTCGAACAAGGAATCATACATCTTGTCGCTGCCGGCCAGCGATCCGGTGTGGCTCATGGCGAACTGGGCGCCGAGCTCGGAATTGCCGGCCTTCAGCGCCACCAGCGGTTTGCCGCGCGACAAGGCCTTGGCGGCGGCGCGGCTGAAGCTCGGCACATCCTTGATGCCTTCGAGGTAGAGGCCGATGGCCGTCACCTTCGGATCGTCGGCCAGGGCCTCGATATAGTCCGCCGCGCCCAGGACCGCCTGGTTGCCGGAGCTGATCACGTAGGCAAAGGGCACCGATCGGTCGTTGCGGCTCAAATTGAGGGCGATGTTGCCGCTCTGCATGACGAGCGCGCAGCCGCTTTCCACCCGGTCGCCGAGCGCGCCGGTCGGCCACAGGCAGATGCCGTCGATGAAGTTGAGCAGGCCGTAGCAGTTCGGCCCGACCACGGCCAGATCGCCGGCCGCGGCGATCAGCTCCGCCTGCAGCCCGACGCCTTCGCCGCCGACCTCGTTGTAGCCCGCCGCGTAACAAATGGCGCCGCCGGCGCCCCTGGCATTCAACTGCTTCACGATCTCGATCGTCGCCTCGCGCGGCACCGCGATGAAGGTGGCGTCGGGCGCTTCCGGCAGCGCGTCGATGGACGGGTAGCATTTGCGGCCGCCGAGCTCGGCATATTTCGGGTTCACCACCCAGACCTCGCCGGTGAAGCCGGTGTCGTCGGCGCGGCGGATCGCATCTTCCATCGCGCTGCCGCCGACGATGCAGACATGGCGCGGGCGCAGCATTCGTCGCAAATTGTGCTGACGCTTGGTCAAATCGATCTGCATTTACTGATCCTTAGCCCCGAAACGCTATGCTCGGGCTGGGTGTTAGCAGACCGCAATTTCGGTGGGAAGGTCTGCCCGCGACCGGACCGAGCTTGACGGCGACTGCGCCTATTTCGGCGTTGGCCCGAAAAGTGGGTGAGTTTGGTCACACAATGTCTTGAAATCGCGCGGTTATACCATTGGCGATATGGCGTCTCGCGCATTCGAGGCGTAGGTTAAAAAAATGTAGCAAACACGCCGAGTCGCGCGTTGCGGGGGAGCTCGGCGGAGGATTGTGGCGTGAGGGCGTTGGCATCCTTTTCCGGGATTGGTTTGCGCACGGGCCTGGTGGGCGGGGCACTGACCGCCGCAGGCTTGTCCCTTGCTGTCTATCTCGGCGCCGGCTCCGGCATCGATACCGTCTCCGCCCAGGACGTCGTCTATTTCCGCATTGGCGCCGGAACGCCGGGCTCGGCCTATTACGGCATCGCCGGCCAGATCGCCGGCATTATCAGCAATCCCCAGGGCTCGCGTGATTGCGCCGCGAACCAGGATTGCGGTGTCGATGGCCTGCTGGGCTTGGCGCAGACCACGACCAATCCGATCGATGGTTTGGAATCCCTGAACAGCGGCTCGCTGGAAGCGAGCCTGGTGTCGGCCGACATCGCCGACGCGGCCGTGCGCGGCATCGGCCCGTTCAAGGAAAAGGGCGCCGTCACCGAGCTCCGCGCGATCGCCAACCTCGGCAACGTCACGCTGCAGATCGTGGTCCCGGCCGCGTCCAGGATCACCGACGTGAAGGGCCTCAGCGGCAAGAAGATCGCCATCGGCCTCGAGGATTCGGACAGCGCCGTCACGGCGCGCTTCCTGCTGAAGGCGGCCGGCCTGAACGAGAAGAAGGCCAAGCTGGCGACCGGCGAGCTGGATAGCGTGGCGCGTGATCTGGCGAGCGGAAAAGTCGATGCGCTGGCCGTGGTGGAGCAGATGCCGAGCACCGACATCGCCACGCTGATGGCGAGCGGCCAGTACCGCCTGCTGCCGGCGGAGATTGTTGCCAAGGATACGCCCGGCTATGTCTTCGCCGATTGGATCCCGAGCGGCAAATATGCCGGCGTGGATTCGATGCGGGCGATCGGCGTTCCGACCGTCCTGGTGGCGCGCGCCGACCTCTCCGGCGCCATTGCCGGGGGCCTGTTCCGGGCTCTTTGGCATGCCGCCATGCCCGATGGCGGCCAACCGCAGGCCGGCAGCCTGGTGCCCAGCATGGGCCGCGCCAGCGTGCCCTGGCACCCCAGCGCCGCCGAAGCTTTCCGCGAATTGTCCAAGACCGAGCCGGCGGAACTGCCGCCCGCCCCGCCGACCAACTAAGCCGCCTTTACGCATTCGATCCGGATCACGAAGACGCCATCGGCCTCGCTGGAGTCCAATAGGCGGTGCCCGGTGGTTTCGCAGAAATGCTTGAAGTCCGCCGGGGCGCCGGGATCGGTCGCCTGGACCTCCAGCACCGCGCCGTCGGCCAGATCCTTCATCAGCTTGCGCGCCTTCAAGACCGGCAGCGGGCACTTCATGCCGCGCGCGTTGAAGATGTGCGTTTGAACTTCGGTCATGCGGTTGCCTGCCGGGCCGGTGTCTGGTGGGTGCCGAACAGGATTTCCACCAGCCCGGCGGAGATGATGATCGCGCCACCGACCAGCTCGCGCCAGCCGATCGGGTAGTCGGTCCAGATCGCCGCCGTCGCCACGCCGACCACGACCTCGACCATGAACAGCATGCTGGCCCGCGTCGGCGACAGGCGCGCGGCGCCCCAGAAGCTGAGCAGCAGGCTCGGCACCACCCAGACCACGGCGATCAGCGCGATCCAGAAGATGGCGCGATCCCATTGCACCAGCGCCCAATTGTCCTGCGGCGGGAAGATGCCGGCGGCAAGGATCAGGCCGCCCACCAGCACGGCCGCGAGATATTGCGAGAATGCCTTTTCCACCATGCCGATATTGGGCGTCACCCGCATGCAAACCAGGGCCACGGCCCAGCAGAAGCCGGCGACCAGCCCTGCCCATTCCGCAATGTTGCGCGGCAGCGGCAGGCCCTGGCCGTCATAGTTCAGGATCCACATGCCGCCCAAACCGAGGATCAGTGCCGCCGCCCGGCCGCGGCTGATCCTGGTGCCGAGGAACGCGCGCTCCAGCAGCACGCTCCACACCGGATTGACATAGAACAGCAGCACGATGCGGGCGACGTCGCCATAGACCACGCCCGCCGCGTAGAGATAGTTGCAGGCCCCGGTCGACAGGCCGAGCCAGAACAGGGGCCAGCCGCCCATCCGCAGGCTCGCCGTGCCGTTGCGCAGCACCAGCGGCAAGGTCACCAGGATCGGCACGCCATAGATCAGCCACGCCGACCACGCACCCGACAGGCCGGTGCCGTAGAGCGCGTGCATCGGCATCCACATGGAGCCCCAGAAGAAGGCTGAGAGGATGATCGCAAGGCTCGGCAGCAGCGTGTTGGCGCCGGTCATGCTGCTGCTTCCTCGATTTCCAGGATGCGGTCATAGGCGCTCAACGGCAGCACCACGATGTCGGAGATGAGCAGCGCCTTGCGCGCCTCGGCCAAGCCCGCGTCTTCGACCGCGGCCCGCAGGCCGTCACGCAGACGGCGCAGATCGTCGGCCGGGATATCCTTGCGCGTGATGTAGGGCAGCGACGGCGCCGATGCCGTATCGGCGATGACGCGCAGCCCGGCGACTTCCTGCGGCGCGACCGCGCCCAGCCGTGCATAGGTCACGCAATCGATCGATGCCACATCGGCACGGCCTTCGCGCACGGCCGCGACCGACTTCCGGTGCCCGCCGGTCTCGATGATGCGCGGGAATGCGCCCTTCCCCTTCAATGCCGTCATCAGGCTATGGCGCAGGACGTTCCAGCCGGATTGGGAATCGTGGGAATTGATCGCGGCCACCTTGCCGGCGAGCTGCGCCAAGTCGCCGATGCCGGAATCCTCGCGCACGATGATGCGGCTGCAATAATTCGGCCCCACGCAGCCCGGCGCCGAATAGCAAGGCGTCGCCACCAGCGTCACCTTGTCCTTCAATTCGTGGGTCAGCGGGTAACCGCAGGTCTGGGCAAAGAACAGATCCGGCGCCAGCCACAAGGGGTAGAGCCCGTCCGGTTCCTGCGACTTGTCGGGCACGTCGCGCAGGCCCGCCCCGCGCCAGTGTTTCTTGAGGCCGTCCCACCAGGCGTCATTCGCCCGGGCAAGTTCCGGCATCCAGTACATGGAAACCATCGCGCGCATGGGACCCCCGCTCAGAAGGTCACGGGATTGGCGGCCATGCTGCCCGGCACCCGGGGCGCCGAAGGGCCGAGCGCGTAATAATCCGCTTTGTCCTCGGCAAAGATGTGCCGGGCGGTGGTCAGCCCCGTCGGCAAATCGAGCGCGCCGGCGCAGATCGAGACATGCTGCTTGTGCGACGGCTCCCAGAACAGGCTGGAGCCGCAGGTCGCGCAGAAGCCGCGCCGCGCCTTGTCCGAGGATTGATACCAGGCGAGCGAAGCCTCGCCGCTCAGCTCGATATTCTCCCAGCGGCTGGCGGTATAGCCGGGGTAATGGCCGTGCCAGTCCAGGCACTGGCCGCAATGGCACCAGACCACCTGCCGGACCGGGCCGTTGATCTTCATCTGGACGGCGCCGCACAGGCACTGCCCATGGCGGCTGGGATAGTCGATCTCGACCGGATCGCGCGGCCGGCCCTGGATCGCGGCGCCGGTCGAGGATTCGACGAATTGCGGCACGTCATCCTCGATCCGGTAATAGTCGCCCTTGTGCGCCACCCAGATATGCGCGGTCGTGGTCAGGCCGGTCGGCTGATCCAGCGAGCCGGCGGTGACGTCCATGCCGCCCTGTCCGCCTTTCTCCCGCCAGAACAGCTTGGAGCCGCAGCTTCCGCAAAAGCCGCGCTCGGCATCGTCGGAGGACTGGTACCAGCGAATATGCTCCGCGCCCCGAATTCGGTAATCGCGCGCGTTACCATTGGCATAGGCGCCGAGCGCCCCATGCCAGCGCCGGCACATGCCGCAATGGCAGACGGTCAAGCTCTTCGGCGTCGCATGAAACTCGTATTGGACCGCCCCGCACAGGCAATGTCCGGTCAGCATGGATCGTCCTCTTCCGCGCGCTTATTCGGGGCACGTCCGTTCCGTGATAGCCGGGATATTAACCATTCTCGGGTTCAAATGCGCGGCGATTCCTTCCAAAGCCGCACCTGGGCGCCCAGGACCATCTTGGCGACGGGTCGCTACTTGTATATACAGGTAGCATAGTTTCGGAACCAAGCTGCACATGTCTGCCGACCCGCTGCCGAATGTCTCTCCACCGTCCAATTCGGACGCACCCAGCTATTTCATCGATTGGCCGACCATCTTTCTCGCGATCGGCATCTACGGCGCCTTCGGCGCTCTGACCCTCAACTATCACGAACTGCCCTGGTACGTTGTCCTGCCGCTGGGCGCGATCGTGGTGTGCCTGCACGGCTCGCTGCAGCATGAAGCGACGCACGGTTTCCCGACCAAATGGGAAGCCGTCAATTCCTTCATCGTCGGCTTTCCGCTGTGGCTGTGGCTGCCCTACCTCTCCTATCGCCAGACGCATCGCACGCACCACATCGACGAGAACCTGACCAACCCGGAGCTCGATCCGGAATCCAATTACCTGACCGCGGCGCAGATCGCCGCCATGTCGCCGCTGCGCCGCTGGGTGCGCGAGCGGATGCGGACCGCGCTCGGCCGGATGCTGCTCGGCCCGGCCTATTTCTGCTTCTTCTCCTGGCGCGAAAAAATCCTGGCGCTGCGCGACCGCGACTGGTCGCGGCTCTATGCGCTGATGTGGCACCTGCCGGCCGTCGCTATCGTGCTCTATTGGGTGATGGGCGTGTGCGATATTCCGTTCTGGTCGTACGTGCTGCTGTTCGCCTATCCCGGCACGTCGCTGACCGTTCTGCGCTCCTATGCCGAGCATCGTGCCGCCGGTCCGGTGCAGCAGCGCACGGTGATCTGCGAGGCGAACTGGTTCTGGAGCCTGCTCTATCTCTACAACAACCTGCACCTGACCCATCACCGGCACCCGCGCCAGCCCTGGCATCAGCGCCCGCGCCAGTACCAGGCCGAAAAGGCGGGCATCACCGCCGAGAACGGCTATTACATCATGGACGGCTACAAGACGGTCTTCGCCAACTGGCTGCTGAAACCGAAAGAGCCGATGCTGCACCCCTACGAAGCGCAGATCCTGAAGCGCGCGGCGTAGACGCTAATCGCGCCAGCCGATCTCGGCGATCACCGGCAGATGGTCTGAATCCGTTTGCGGGCCGGCCGAGAAATGCGTGACGGTCAGGTGACCGCGGCTCAGCACGTGGTCCAGGGGCAGGCGCAGCGGTAGCGCAAGCCAACTCGGCCAGGTCAGCACCCAGCCCGCTTCGTTATTGAGACCTGTCGCGGCGCGGAAGGATTGCTGCACACGGCTCCAGGGCGCGCTGTTGAAGTCGCCCATCACGATCAGGTCCTGCGGCAGTCCGCTCGCCAGGCGCGCGAAAGCGTCC
>DASZQC010000403.1:0-2655 GCA_035549815.1 Dongiaceae bacterium | reverse complement strand
CGCAGTAACGTTCGGTGAGCTTGATCAACGTCGCCCTCTGCTCATCCGTAAGGTCGCCCTCGATATCGAACGTGAGCCGGATGGCGGTAAAGCCGACCGGCGCCTCCTTCGACACGCCCAGCGTGCCGCGGAAGTCGAGGTCGCCCTCAGCCCGCAGGCGCGCATCCCTGACGACGAAGCCGAGCGATGTCGCGACGGCCGCCAGCGTCACGCCGGCGCACGCGACAAGCGCCTGGAGCAGCATGTCGCCGGAACAGACGTTGAGCGGGATGCCTTCCGTGCCGCCACCGGTGGCGGGGTGCAGACCGGCGCGAAGCAGCGCCTGGCCGGTCTCCACCGAGCAGGTGACGCCTTCGCCGATCGAGCCGTGCGCGCTAAGGGTTACCCGCCCCGCCGCGGGATCATCCCGGTAGCGCTGCTTCAGCGGCGCCTGTGCGGCCTTCAACGTGGCGCTATCCATGGCCGTCCTCTCCCTGAATCACGGAATCTGATGATGTTCACCACCGATCGCGATTAGACCGGCCTGGAGTCCCGCGATATGGAGTGTACATGGCTGCGACATACACCCTCTACTCCATGCAGGAATCCGGCAACGCCTATAAGCCGCGCCTGCTGATGCACCTCTTGGGGATTCCGTTTCGCCTGATCGAGACCGACCCCCGCAAGGGCCAGACCCGCAACGCCGAGTTCCTGGCGCTGAATCCGAACGGGCGGGTGCCGCTGCTCGTGCTGCCTGACGGGCGCAAGCTGTCGGAGTCGAACGCGATACTGCTGTTCCTCGCCGACGGCACGAAGTACATCCCGGCAGACCGCTATGAGCGGGCGCTGGTCAACCAGTGGCTGTTCTTTGAACAGTACGAGCACGAGCCGCAGATCGCGGTGGCCCGCTCCTATCTCCACACCTATCCAGACCGGCGCGCCAAGGTAACGCCGGAGTTGCTCGCCGGCTGGCAGGCGAAGGGCGGCCACGCCCTGAACGTCATGGAGCAACGCCTCGCCGCGAACGACTGGCTGGTCGGCTACGGCTACACGATCGCCGACATCGCCCTCTATGCCTACACCCACGTCGCCCACGAGGGCGGCTTCGACCTCGCCAAATGGCCGGGTGTCTCGCGCTGGCTGACGCGCGTGGCGGCCGAGCCGCGGCACGTGCCCCTGGAGTGGGTTCCCGAACCCCTGCCCTAATTCTGCCGCCACAACTGTCCGGCGCCGCCCTATTCGCGTCTGATGGCAGCCCTGTTCGGCTGCGATCCTCTCTCCCACTGGACGGAGGGGATCATGCAAAACGCGACCAGGCATCTTTCGCATCACGACCAGCCGGCCGAGGGCCGCCACGACGGCCTCGTCCTCGGCGCCATCGTCTGCGCCGCGGTGATGGTGGCGCTGTTCGCGCTGCACGGCGCCCCGAGCCTCCTCGGCGACCGTTTCAACGCCGACGCCATCACGTTCCAGTCCCGCTAGCGAATTGACGTTGCCGCCTCTGCGGCGGTAAGCCGGGTCGATCAGCCAAGCTGGACCCGCCATTGATGCAGCGCCCTGCCAATCGCACCGAAGGCCTGCGCATCCGCATCGTGCTTGCCCCCGGTGTTGCCATCGGTCCCGGCAAGGCCGACCTGCTCGAAGCCATCCACGAAACCGGCTCTCTCACGGCTTCCGCCGCCCGCTTTGCCATGAGCTACAAGCGGGCCTGGACGCTGGTCCAGGAACTGAACCGCGCCTTCGACAAGCTGCTGGTGGTGACCGAAAAGGGCGGCGCCGGTGGCGGCGGAACGGCGAGACTGACGCCGCTCGGCCATCGCGTGCTCACCCGCTACCGCGAGATGGAGCGGGACGCGGACAAGGCGATCCGTGCGGGGATTTCCGATCTCAAGCGACACCTGAAGGGAGCACCTGCGGCGCGCAAGGTGGCCCGGAAGTAGAATTTGCCCGCTTGCTTATTTGGCGGCGTCCGCCATTTTCCCGCGCGCCAACACCGCCGAGAGCTCCATTCCATGACGACCGCGATGTACCAGATCTCCGTGCCTGTCTTTGACCGCCGCCTGAAGGCCCATGCCGCCATCATTGACAGGGCCGCCGCGCATGCCGAGGCCAAGAAGATCGAGCCCTCGGCGTTTATGAACGACCGGCTCTACCCGGACATGTTTCCATACTGGCTGCAGGTGCAATCCGCCTGCGACCACGCCAAGAATTCGACCGCACGTCTGACGGGTGTGCAACTGCCGATCTTCGACGAGACCGAGAAGACCTTCGAGGGCCTGAAGGCGCGCATCGGCAAGACGCTGGAGTTCATCAACGCCGCCGACCCCAACGCTTTCGACGGCGCCGCGGAGCGCGTAATCACGCTGACCCAGAACGGGCGCGAGCGGCAGATGACCGGCATCGACTATTTCCTGAACTCGGCACTGCCCAATTTCTATTTCCATCTCACGACCGCATACGGAATCCTGCGCCACAACGGCGTGGAGATCGGCAAGCGCGACTTCATGGGCAATCCGCCGGCGTAGCTCCCCGCCGTCCTTGGGGCCGCGGTCCCGTTGATTCCGCCGAAGAAGCGTGGTCACATGTCTCGATATTTCCCAGCGTACATATCGAGGTGACCCATGCTGAACCGCCGTTCGCTTCTGCTCGCCCCCGCATTGGCGCTGGGGCTGGCGT
>DASZQC010000402.1:0-4436 GCA_035549815.1 Dongiaceae bacterium | reverse complement strand
ACGCCGCCTTCGTTCTGGTCGGCGGTGTTCCAGGTGCCGTCGCAGCACACCACGAGATTGGCCATGGCTCCCCTCATTTTTTGGAAGGCCGAACTCCATCACAGACGATGACGGGCGTCCAACGACAAATGCGCTCTTGATCCGTCGTGCGAGAAGGCGCGTAGTCTTCCGATGCTGCGATGTTGAAGAGGTGGCCGATGCTGTCTCGAACTTTTGTTGGAACTCTCACTGCTGTGTTGATGTTGGCGGGCATGAGCAGTGCCGAGGCGGAGGATGCGATGAGCGCCTATGATTTCAGTTTCAAGACCATCGATGGCGCACCGCTGCCGATGACGGAATTCAAGGGCAAGGCGGTACTGGTGGTGAACACCGCCTCCGAATGCGGATACACGCCGCAATACAAGGACCTCGAGGCGCTCTGGCAGCAGTACCGCGACCGCGGTCTGGTGGTGCTGGGCGTGCCGTCGAACGATTTCGGCGGGCAGGAGCCGGGTACGGAGGCGGAGATCAAGCGCTTCTGCGAGCGGCAATATGCGGTCGACTTCCCGCTGACGTCGAAAGAGCAGGTTGTCGGCGCCAATGCGCATCCGTTCTACAAATGGGCCGCGCAGGCCGCCGGTGAGGCCGCGGCGCCGCGCTGGAACTTCCACAAATATCTCGTGGGCCCGGATGGGCAGCTTGCCGCATGGTTCCCCACCAAGACCTCACCGGCGTCCCCGGAGGTTGCCGGCGAGATCGAGAAGGTGCTGCCTTAGCTCAAGGCGCTATACGACGCGCTTGTCGGGCTCCGACTTCCGCTCCGACTTGCGGCGCGCCATGAGGTTCAACGCCTCGACGCCGGCCGAGAAGGCGATGGCGAAGTAGATGTAGCCCTTCGGGATGTGGAAGTGCGCCGCCTCGGCGATCAGCGCCATGCCGATCAGCAGCAGGAACGACAGGCACAGCATCTTCACTGTCGGGTGATTGTGCACGAAGCGGCCGACGGGGGCCGCCGCCACCAGCATCACGATCATCGCCACCACGACCGCGGCCACCATGATCGACAGATGGTTCGCCATGCCGACCGCGGTGATGACCGAGTCCAGCGAGAACACGATGTCGAGCAGCGCGATCTGGATGATCGCCGACATGAAGGAGAGGACGGCCCGGTTGCCGGCGCCGTCATGGCCGCTTTCCACCGAATGGTGGATTTCCATGGTCGCCTTGACCAGCAGGAACAGGCCGCCGCCGCCCAGGATGATGTCGCGCCAGGAAAGCTCATAGCCCCAGAGATTGGCGATCGGCGTCACCAAGCCGGCCACCCACGAGATCGAGAACAGCAGGGCCAGTCGGGTGAGCAGGGCGAGGGACAGGCCCCATTTGCGGGCCTTGTCCTGCAGTTCCGGCTTGCAGCGCGAGGCGACGATCTGGACGAACATCAGATTGTCGATGCCGAGCACGATCTCGAGCGCGGCCAGGGTCAGGAAGGCCGCCAGGGCCTCCGCGGTCAATATCTCGGCCAACTGGAATTCGCCCATCTGGATTCCCCCGTTTGCGACTTATGGGCGGCCGGCAAAGGCTCCGGCCGCTGGCTGTCGGCGACATATAGGGAAGGGGCCCAGATTTCGCCAGTCCGGCCGGTCCGATTTTAGGGTTGATGAGTTTGCTGCAAACCGGGAACTCATTTGCCAACCTGGCCGCAATCCGGGCATCTTGGGTTCCCACCGCTCCCTTCCTCAGCCGTTTCGGACAATCCCATGAAGATCAAGGACCTGAAGACTTTCATCGTCGGCAACCCGCCGCCGGGCTTTGGCGGACGCTACTTCTTGTTCGTGAAGCTTATCACCGACAACGGCATCGAAGGGATCGGCGAGATCTATTGCGACAGCTTCGGGCCCAAGACGGTCATGCACATGGCGTCGGATGTCTTCGCGCGCTATGTGCACGGCACCGACCCGTTCCACATCGAGAGCCTGTGGCGCAAGGTCTATAGCAGCGGCTATTCGCAGCGCCCCGACCCGTCGCTGGTGGCGGTGCTCTCCGGCATCGAGATCGCGCTGTGGGATATCCTGGGCAAGGCGCTGGACAAGCCGGTCTATGAGCTGCTCGGCGGCCGGGTGCATGAGCGGCTGCGCAGCTACACCTACATCTATCCCGAAGGCAACGAGGACGAGAGCATCTATCACAATGCCGAGCTCTCGGCGCAGCGCGCGGCGGAATACGTGAAGAAGGGCTTCACCGCGCTGAAATTCGATCCGGTGACACCCTATACCGCCTTCGATCCGCGCCAGCCCTCGCTGGAGGCTTTGGACCGTGCGGAGAAGTTCTGCCGCCTGCTGCGCGAGGCGGTGGGCAGCAAGGCCGACCTGCTGTTCGGCACACATGGCCAGTTCACTGCGTCCGGCGCCATCCGCCTGGCGAAGCGCATCGAGCCTTACGATCCGCTGTGGTTCGAGGAGCCGACGCCGCCGGAGATGCCGGAAGAGATGGCGCTGGTTGCGCGCGGCACCTCGATCCCGGTCGCGACCGGCGAGCGGCTCTGCACCAAATACGAATTCTCCCGCGTGCTGGAGCATCGCGCGGCGTCGATCCTGCAGATGGCGTTGGGCCGCGTCGGCGGCATCTGGGAAGCCAAGAAGATCGCCGCAATGGCGGAGACGCATTACACGCAGATCGCGCCGCACCTCTATTGCGGTCCGGTCGAAGGCGCCGCGAACGTCCAGTTCGCCGCCTCGCTGCCGAACTTCCTGATCCTGGAAAGCATCCAGACCTGGGGCGGTTTCCATACCAAGATCCTGAAAAAGGGCATCGCCTGGGAAGACGGCTATGTCATCCCGTCGAAGGAGCCGGGACTTGGCATCGAGCTCGATGAAAAAGTGGCGCTGGCGCATCCCTATGACGGCGACCGGCTGCATCTCGAAATGACGAATCATCCGGTGAACTGACGATGCGCTACGGATTCATCGGCCTCGGCCATCTCGGTGCGCAACTGGCCCGCAGTCTGTTGCGCGAAGGCTTCCCGCTGGTCGTGCATGACCGGAACACGGGGGCCGCCGAGCGATTGCTGGAAGGCGGCGCTGCCTGGGCCAGCTCGCCGCGTGAACTGGCGGCGCAATGCGACGCGGTGCTGACCTGCCTGCCGTCGCCGGTCGTCAGCGAAGCGGTGCTGACCGGGCCGGACGGAATCCTCGCCGGCCTGCGCCAGGGCGGGACGTGGATCGAGATGAGCACGCTCGGCCGCGAGGAAATCCTGCGCTTGGCGGAGATCGCGGCGGCGAAAGGGGTCGCGACCTTGGAATCGCCGGTGACCGGTGGTGTGCACAAGGCCGCGTCGGGCGAGATCACCATCCTCGCCGGCGGCGACAAGGCCCTGTTCGAGACTCACCGGCCGGCGCTGGCGGCGATGGGCGGCGAGATCTTCCACATGGGCCCGCTCGGTTCCGCCGCGGTGATCAAGGTCATCACCAACATGCTGGCCTTCATCCATCTGGTCGCGGCGGGCGAGGCGCTGATGCTGGCCAAGCGCGGCGGGCTCGACCTGGCGCAAGCGTTCCATGCCATCAAGGCAAGTTCCGGCAACAGCTTCGTTCACGAAACCGAGAGCCAACTGATCCTCAACGGCAGCTACGACATCGATTTCACCATGGATCTGGCTTGCAAGGACTTGGGCTTCGCCATGAAGTTCGGCCGCGAGTTCGGCGTTCCGCTCGATCTGGCGGGCCTGACCGCGCAGACCTTCATCCGCGGCCGCGCGGCCTATGGCGGTGCCGCGCAATCGACCGCCATCGTGAAGCTGCTCGAAGACGCCTTGAAGACCGACTTGCGAGCGCCGGGTTTTCCCGCAAAACTGACGAAGTGATCGACGCATCGGCCGCCGGCGGTTTTAGCGGGGCCGCCTGGAGGTGACGCGATGCAACCTCTCCGTCTGTTGCTGGCTGCCTTGGGAGTCCTTTGGAGCACGATCGCGCTGGCGCAGACGGAGCCGCCGCGCGCCGATGTCGCGCTGGTGCTGACCGTCGACGCCTCCGGCAGCATCGACCATGATGAGTTCCAGCTGCAGAAGGAAGGCATCGCGCAGGCGGTAGCGGCGCCGGAAGTTCTATCCACCATCAGGTCCGGCCGCCATGGCCGCATCGCCATCGCCTATGTCGAATGGGGCGCGCCGGGCGGCGCGCAGACGATGGTGAACTGGATGATGGTCGGCGACGAGGCGGAGGCGGCCGCTTTCGGCAATGCGGTGCTGGCGGCGCCGCGCTCCTCGCAAAGCTACAATGCCATCGGCGACGCCATTGACCATGCGGTCAAACTGTTCGATGCCTGCCCCTGCCGGCCGACGCGCAAGATCATCGACGTGTCCGGCGACAATCCCGACAACCGCAGCCATGTCCCGGCGCCGCTGGCACGCGATGCGGCAGTGGCGGCCGGCGTCACCATCAACGCCCTGGCGATCCTGCAGG
>DASZQC010000401.1:0-12839 GCA_035549815.1 Dongiaceae bacterium | reverse complement strand
CGCGCATAGACCGCGACTTCCGAATAGCCGCGCTCCAGGTAATTGTCGAACAGGGTGGCGGCGGAGGCGCCACTTGCGCCGGCGGCCAGAAAAATCGTCGCCAGCAAGCTTCGTGTGAGCGGCAAGATCTTCATCTGAAGGCATCCTCAGAATACAGACCGGCAAACGCAGACCCTCTGCGGCACCTCATATTCTACAGAACCTGTTCGCCACGCTGTCATGCAACAAGCCTGTGACCGGAACACCGGCCTTCCATGCGTGCGCCTTATGGCGCGTCCGCTGGTTGCCGGCCGGTTTATTCCATCCGTCATGCACGAAAGGTATCGAGCGACAGGTTGTCGGCGCTACGCGGACCCGCTAGCATCCGGCGAACTCAGGAATTAACCATGCCCGCCGACCTCCGCGACCATCCGCATCATCACGATCATCCGCCTCAGTATCCGGGTGGCCACGCGCACAGCGACGTGCCGTCGGACCCGGCGCTGCGCACCAAGGCGCTGGAAAGCCTGCTGACGGAGAAGGGGCTGGTCGATCCCGCCGCCATCGATACCTGGATCGAAGCGTATGAGACAAAGATCGGCCCGCGGCGTGGGGCGCAGATCGTGGCGCGGGCCTGGACCGACGGCGGCTTCAAGGCACGGTTGCTCGAAGACGCCTCGCGCGCCATCGAGCCGTTCGGATTCCTCGGCCGCGAGGCGCGGCCCGTCGTTGTGGTGGAGAACACGCCCGACATCCACAACCTCGTCGTCTGCACGCTTTGCTCCTGTTATCCCTGGGGCCTGCTCGGCCTGCCGCCGCGCTGGTACAAGGCGGCGCCGTACCGCGCGCGGGCGGTGATCGACCCGCGCGGCGTGCTGCGCGAGTTCGGGCTGGAGCTCGCCGAAGACATCGAAGTGCGGGTGTGGGATTCGACCGCCGAAATCCGTTATATGGTGCTACCGGAGAGACCAGCCGGGACCGACCGCATGACCGAGATGCAATTGGCGGAACTGGTGACGCGCGACGCGATGATCGGCGTCGCCAAGGTCGCGGCGCCGCACGGAGCAGGGCGATGAACGGCATTCACGATCTGGGCGGCATGCACGGCATGGGGCCGGTGGCGCCGGAAAAGGACGAGCCGCTGTGGCATGCGCCGTGGGAAGCGCGCATGTTCGGCATGCGGCGCGGCGGCATGATGCCGCCCGGCTACAACATCGACCGCTGGCGCCATCTGCGCGAGCTGATCCCGCCGCACCTCTATCTCAGTCGCTCCTACTATGATCACTGGTGCATGAGCTTCATGGCTGCCCTGCTCGATGGCGGCTGGGCGACCGCGGAAGAGCTGAAGAGCGGCCATGC
The DNA here is from genome assembly GCA_035549815.1 of Dongiaceae bacterium. Taxonomy (GTDB): domain Bacteria; phylum Pseudomonadota; class Alphaproteobacteria; order Dongiales; family Dongiaceae; genus Dongia_A. The sequence continues at coordinate 11,501 of DASZQC010000401.1, read as the reverse complement.
CGCGCCCGGCACGGCCAAGCGCAACGACGCGATGCGCCCGGACCAGGTCTGGAACGCATTTAAGACCGGGGGCAAGTTCACGCGCGCCGTGGATGCGCCGCCGCGCTTCGCCATCGGACAGAAGGTGCGCGCCCGCAACATCAACCCGACCGGCCACACCCGCCTGCCGCGCTATGTGCGGGGCAAGGTCGGCATCGTGCAACGGCATCACGGTGGTCACGTCCTGCCCGACAGCAATGCGCACAAGGCGGGCGAGGCGCCCGAGCATCTTTACACCGTGGCCTTCGCCTTCCGCGAGGTCTGGGGACCGGACGCTTCCGCCCGCGACGAAGTCTGCGCCGATCTATGGGAGAGCTATCTTGAGCCCGCATGACGGCAAGCACGATCACGGCGAACCGCATCTCGCCGATCATCATCACGTCCACAGCCAGTTGCCATCCGATCCGGCGCTGCGGGTCAAGGCGCTGGAAAGCCTGCTGGCTGAGAAGGGCCTGGTCGATCCGGCGACCATCGACGCCTGGGTCGAAATCTATGAAAGCAAGATCGGCCCGCACATCGGCGCGAAGATCGTGGCCAAGGCCTGGAGCGATTCCAAGTTCAAGACGCAATTGCTCAACGACGCGACCGAGGCGATCGGCGCGCTGGACCATCTCGGCAATCAAAGCCAGCACATGGTGGCGGTGGAGAATACGCCGGCGGTGCACAACATGGTCGTCTGCACCTTATGCTCCTGCTATCCGATCGCGCTGCTTGGCCTGCCGCCTGCCTGGTACAAGTCGGCGCCATACCGCTCGCGCGCGGTGATCGACCCGCGCGGCGTGCTGCAGGAATTCGGCGTCACGCTGCCGGAGACGACCAAGATCCGCATCTGGGACTCGACCGCCGAGGTCCGCTACCTGGTGGTGCCGGAGCGGCCCGCCGGCACGGAGGGCATGAGCGAGGAGCAACTCGCCGCCTTGGTGACGCGCGATTCCATGATCGGCACCGGGCAAGCTTTGGACCCCGGAGCGCGCAAGCCATGAACGGCATCCACGATCTGGGCGGCATGCACGGCCTCGGCCCGGTGCAGACGGAGCCAAACGAGCCGCCGTTTCATGAGGCGTGGGAGGGCAGGGCGGCCGGCATCCTGGAAGTGATGAGCTTCCCGCCTGGCTTCACCGTCGACCGCTTCCGGTATCTGCGCGAGACGCTGCGGCCCGATCTCTATTTGACGCAGACCTACTACGAGCAATGGGTCTACATCGCCGAGCAGGCGCTGCTCGAATCCGGCATGATCTCGCCGCTGGAGCTGGCGACGGGACGGGCCGCGTCGGACGCCGAGCCGCGCAACGATGCCATGCGCGCCGATGCGGTGTGGGATTTCCTCCATAGCCACGCCCACAGCGCGCGCAAGCTCGATGCTGCGCCGCGCTTCGCCTTGGGTCAGCGCGTGCGCGCCCGCCAGGCGCAGCCGATGGGGCATACCCGCCTGCCGCGCTATGCCCGTGGCAAGACCGGCATGGTCGTGCGTCATCACGGTGGCCACGTGCTGCCGGATTCCAGCGCGCACGGCCATGGCGATGCGCCGCAGCACCTTTACACGATCGCCTTCACCGCGCGGGAATTGTGGGGCGAGCGTGCGAACGCCCGCGACAAGATCCATCTCGATCTGTGGGAGGGCTATCTTGAGCCAGCCTGACGCCAAGCCCTGCACCGACGCTGCGCTGCAGCCGATCCGCCGCGCCGAGGGCGAGCCCTTGTTCGCCGAACCCTGGGAGGCGCAGGCGCTGGCCCTCGCCGTGGCCCTGCAGCAGGCCGGCGCCTTCACCGCCATCGAATGGGCCGACGCCCTGGGCGCCGCCATCAAGCGCGCCCAGGCGGCGGGCGATCCGGATGACGGCTCGACCTATTATCAACACGTGCTCGGCGCGCTGGAGCACCTGGTGCAGGAGAAACGCATCGCCAGCGCCGACCTGCTCGCCGCGCGCAAGGCCGCCTGGGTCGAGGCCTACGAGCACACGCCGCATGGGAAGCCGGTGGAGTTGAGGTAGTGCTTCCGGCCGAGGCGGCCGATTACTTGAAGAAACACCTAAACCCGATTGATAAGTAAATAAAAATCCCCGCAGCCTAAGCAGCTCACAAGGCTGCGAACGGGTCGCAATCGCACTTGATCCAGCCCGGCCGGACAGGTATCTTCTTGTCGCGAATGGTTCGCATTGTCACCCGGTGCCCATGATCATCTGCGTCTGCAACCGTATCAGCGATCACGATATCCGCGCCTCGGTGCATGCGGGTGCCAGTTGCTGCAAGCAGGTGTTCGGCGGGCAGGGCAAGACGCCGCAATGCGGCTCCTGCATCGACGCGATGGGGGAGATTATCGACGAGACGCTGGCCTGCGGCGAGCGTCGGATGATGGCCGCGGAATAGCTCCAGACCGGCCCCTTAGATCAAGCGCGGCTTACGAGCCGCCGCCTTCTCCGCCTTCACCCATCTGGCTCTGCAGGTAGTTCTGCAGGCCGACCTTGTCGATCAGGCTGATTTCCGTCTCCAGGAAGTCGATGTGCTCCTCGGTATCCTCGAGGATGTCCGAGATCATGTCGCGCGAGACGAAATCCTTCACGCTCTCGAAATGGGCGATGGCCGCGATCATGTCGGTGCGGGCGGTGTATTCGAGCTTCAGGTCGCTCTTCAGGCACTCCGGCACATTCTCGCCGATCAGCAGCTTGCCCAGGTCCTGCAGGTTCGGCAGGCCGTCCAGCACCAGGATGCGCTTGATGATCTTGTCGGCGTGCTTCATCTCGCCGATCGATTCATCGTAGATCTTCTTGCCCAGCCGCTCGAAGCCCCAGTGCCGCATGGTGCGGCCGTGCAGGAAATACTGGTTGATCGCGGTCAGCTCGTGCTTCAGCAGTTTGTTCAGGTGCTTGTTGACGCTGGCATCTACTTTCATGACGCGAGCTCTCCCTGTTGGCGTCGTGGATTCGATTTGGAATAATTCTATACTTGGGGGCCCGCCGCGGCAACCCGCCGCCGAAAATTTCCGTGCTTTATCAATATGATATACAGAATGAGTTGCATTCGCAGCTAAGATTGCAGGCGGGCTTCGGCGGCCGTATCGCCGGCCCAGCAATAAAGCGCCAGCAAGGTCGCCGCGCCGGCGCGGGTTTCGTGCGCGATCATCGGCGGATGGTGAATGGCCGCGCCCGGCGCGACCTGCCGCCAATTCTCATCGCCGCGCCGCCACTCTCCGCCGGCGGTCAGCGGGTGATAGACTTCCTCGGCGGGGTGCGCGTGGGTCGGATAATGCCGCCCGGGGCCCAGCACCAGCAGCCCCACGCGGATCGCCGGCGCGTGGAACAGGGCTTCCTTCGGCCCGGCGAACTCGACATAGCCGTAGCCCGTCATGAAGTCCGCGCCCATGTTGGCTTCGTTGTAGTTGGGATTCTGCCGCCAACGGAACAGCGAAGCTGTATCGCGTATCGGAGCGGCAAGTGGCCCGCCGAGGCGCGCCAAAGCGGGCAACAGCAGATCGGCGACGGGCAGGGACCGTGGCGCGGCCGACACGGGCGCCGCGCCGCGCAAGGCGGGCACGGATCGAGCAAGAACTGAGGCAGCACCGTGATCGCCCAAGCGGCCCGGCCCCTCGTAGAAAGCGATCAGCGCATCCAGCAGGGCTTGCGCCGGTGACATCCAGTCTCAGGCGTTGCCGCGGCCGGAGGCGGCGAAGCGCACAGCCTCTTGTGCCGCACGGACCAGGGCGCGCGCCTTGTGCTGGCACTCCTGATGCTCGCTTTCCGGCACGCTGTCGGCGACGATGCCGGCGCCGGCCTGCACATACATGGTGCCGTCCTTGACGACCGTGGTGCGGAGCGCAATGCAGGTATCCATGCTGCCGTTGGCCGCGAAATAGCCGACGGCGCCGCCATAGATGCCGCGTTTCTCCGGCTCCAGTTCTTCGATGATCTCCATCGCCCGCACCTTCGGCGCGCCGGAGACGGTGCCGGCGGGGAAGCCGCCCATCAGCGCATCCATCGCGTCGTATTTCGCGTCGATCTTGCCCTCGACGTTGGAGACGATGTGCATGACGTGCGAGTAGAGCTCGATCTTCATCTTCTCGGTGACCTTGACGCTGCCGATCTGCGCCACGCGGCCGACATCGTTGCGCCCCAGGTCCAGCAGCATCAGATGCTCCGCCAACTCCTTCTGGTCGGCGAGCAGGTCTTCCGCCAGTGCGCGATCCTCGTCGGGGCTCTTGCCGCGCGGCCGCGTGCCGGCGATGGGGCGGATGGTCACGGTCTCGTCGCGCAGCCGCACCAGGATCTCCGGGCTGGAGCCGATGACCGAGAAGCCGCCGAAATCGAGATAGAACAGGAAGGGCGAGGGATTGAGCCGCCGCAGCGAGCGATAGAGCGCCAGCGGCGGAAGCTGGAACGGCAGGCTGAAACGCTGCGACAACACCACCTGGAAGATGTCGCCGGCCAGGATGTATTCCTTGGCGCGGTCGACCATCGCCTTAAAGGCCTCCGGCGCCATGTTGGAGACCGGCTCCGGCATGTCGAGCAGCACGCCGTTGTTGGAGCGCTGCTGCGGCAGCGAGCGGTCGAGGTCGGAGACGATGTCCGACAGCCGCTCCAGCGCCTGGTTGTACGCGGCGCGCGCATTTCCACCGGCTTGCGGCCAGACCGGCGTCACCACGGTGATCATGTCCTCGACGCTGTCGAAGATCGCCATCACGGTGGGGCGCAGGAAGATGCTGTCCGGCAGCTTCAGCTTATCCGGCGAGATGTCCGGCAGCTTCTCCACCAGCCGGATCATGTCGTACGACATGTAGCCGAACAGGCCCGACGCCATCGGCGGCAGGCTCGCCGGCAGCGCGATGCGTGATTCCGCGATCAGCGCGCGCAGGGAGGCGAGGGCGCCCTTGCTCTCCGGCTCGAAATTGTCGGGCTGGAAGCGGGCGTTGCGGTTGATCTCCGCCTTGTCGCCGCGGCAGCGCCAGATCAGATCCGGCTTCAGGCCGATCAGCGAATAGCGGCCGCGCGACCGACCGCCCTCGACGGATTCCAGCAGGAACGAATTGGGCCGGCCGTCGGCCAGCTTCATCAACGCCGAGACCGGCGTCTCCAGGTCGGCGATCAGCCGGGTCCAGATGACCTGCGGCTTTCCGGCGTCGTAGGTCGCGGCAAAGCTTTCGAAGGCCGGCTCGACATTCATCGCGTCGCCCTTACTGCTCGGACGCCAGCATCTGGGTGATGACGTCGTTGTGGCGCTCGATTTTGATGTCCTGGCTCAGCGCCGCGGCGAACTGCGCCGAGAGATCGTTGCGCAGGGTGGAGGCCAATTGCTTGGTGAGCGCGTCGATCCTGTCCTTGGCATCTTCCGCCTTGGCGGGCTCGATCGCCGACAGGCGCGCGACGATGGCACCGTCGGCGACCCGGCCGGTGGCGGCCTCGCCCAGCTTCACGTTGAACAGCGCGCTCGCCATGGTGCTGTCGATGCCGTTGTCCGGATCGCCCTTGCCGCGCGCGAAAGGCGCCGTGACCTTCAATTCCAGGCCCTGCTCCTTGGCCAGCGCGGCGAGGTCGCCGGAGGTCTTCAGCTTCTCCACCATGTCCTTGGCCTTGGCGTCGGTCGCGGCGCGACGCGCCTGCGCCAGCCAGTCGCTCTTCACCTGCTCGGCCACTTCGGTGAGCGGCTTCGCCTCGCCCGGCGCGACGCTCGGCACCTGCACCACGGCGTAGCTGCCGTCGCTCAAGGAGGAGACCAGGCTGGTGCCGCCGGCTTCGGTCGCCTGCGCCAGTTGCAGGATCTCCGCATTCAGGCCCAGATCCTTGCCCTCGCGATCCTTGCCATCGGCATCGACGGCCTCGATCTTTTGCGCGGTCAGGCCGAGCTTCGCCGCCGCGTCTTCGACCGAAGCGCCGCCGGCGAGCGTATCGTCGAGCTGGTTGACCACGGAGGCGAGGGAATCGCCGGCCTGCGCCAGCGCGAGTTCGTTGCGCAACTGCTCCTTCACCTCGTCCAGGCTCTTGGTGTTGCCCGGCGTGATCGCCTTCACATGCACGACATGGATGCCGAAGGGGCTGGTGATCGGCTCCGACACGGCATCTGCGGCCAGCGCGAAAGTCTGGTCGGCGATGGCTGCCGGCACCGCGTCCTTGGCGACGGTGCCGAGATCCACCGGATCGCCACCGGTCGCTTCCTTCACCGCGTCGGCAAAAGATTTGCCGCCCTTCACCGCGGCGACGATGGCATCGGCCTTGGCCTGCTCCTGCACCACCACCTGCTCGACCGCGCGGGTTTCCGGCGTCTCGAACTCCGCCTTGCGTTCCTCGTACGCAGCCTTGATCTGGTCGTCGGTGACGGTGATGCCCTTGGCGAATTCCTCCGGCGTCAGATGCAGCACCACGGCGCTGCGATATTCCGGCCGCTGATAATTGGCGATGTGGTCCTGATAGAACTTTTCCAGGGTCGGCTGGTCCGGATCGGCAATGTCGGTGATGCTGGAGTCCGGGATGGTCACCACCTCGGCGCTGCGCATCTCGTCCTGGTAAGCGAAGACCGGATCGACCAGCACCTTCGGCGCCACCACGACGGCGAAGGTGGGGCCCAGCAATTGCTGCTGACGCAGTTCTTCCTGCACCGCTGCGACATAGCCGGCCTCGCTGAGCCCGTTTTCGCGCAACACGTAGAGGAAGCGGTCGCGGTCGAAATCGCCGGTGGCGCCCTTGAAGGCCGGATTGTTCTGGATGTCGGCGATCGCCACGTTCTGCGGCACGGCCAGGCCGAGCTTGTCGGCATACTGCTCCAGCAGCAGCTTGTTGGTGGCGCGGCTCAAGACCTGCTCGACGCCGCCCAAAGCGGCGAATTGCTGCGTGGTGAGGTCCAGGCCCTGCTGGCGGAAGCGCTGCAGCTCGCGCTGCAAATCGCGGTTGAACTCCTGCTGGCTGTATTGCCGGTCACCCACGGTCAGCACCGCGTCGGTCAGGCCGCGTTGCGAGAAAATGTCGCCAATGCCCCAGGCCGCGAAAGCGAGGATGAGGATTCCAAACAGGACCTTGACGATCCAGGACTTTGCTTTGCCGCGAATGGTGCTGAGCATGATGCGCCGATGGTTGAAAATCGGCGCGCATCATAGGGATGCGACCCCACAGCAGCAAGGGTTGCGGAACGGGCGGTGGACCCCCCGTAAAACCGCGGATTTCCAGGGTTTAGTGGGATTTCGGCGGCTGACGGCCCGGCGGGCCTGTGCTACCAAGCCGACCCGATCAGTCCTTTAGCGCCCCATCAGGGATTTCACCGACCATGACCGCCGCCCGACTTCGCCCGCTGATCGCGGGAAACTGGAAAATGAACGGCAGCCGCGCGCTGACAACCGATCTGCTCGGCGCCCTGAAGGCGCTGCGGATCGGGAAACCGGATCTGGCGGCCGACCTGCTGGTCTGCCCGCCGGCGCCCTACATCGCCCTGGCGGGCAGCCTGCTGCAGGGCTCGGGCATCGCCTTCGGCGCCCAGGACTGCCACCCCAAGGCCAGCGGCGCCCATACCGGCGACGTTTCGGCCCAGATGCTGGCCGATTGCGGCTGCGGCGCCGTCATCGTCGGGCATTCCGAGCGCCGGGCCGACCATGGCGAGAGCAGCGAGCTGGTGGCCGCCAAGGCCAAGGCGGCGCTGGATGCCGGCCTGACCGCCATCGTCTGTGTCGGTGAGACCGAGGCGGAGCGCGACCGGGGCGCCACCCTGGAGGTGGTCTCGGCGCAACTGGAGGGCTCGATCCCGGCCGATGCCGAGGCGGCCCATCTGGTCGTGGCCTATGAGCCGGTCTGGGCGATCGGCACCGGCAAGACCCCGACGCCGGACGACGTGGCCGCAATCCATGCCCATATCCGCGGCCTGCTGAAGGCCTGGTTCAAGGACGGGGCGGAGATGCGCATCCTCTATGGCGGCTCGGTCAAAGGGTCCAACGCCGCCAGCCTGATGCATGTGCCGGAGGTCAACGGCGCCCTGGTCGGCGGCGCCAGCCTGAAGGCCGACGAATTCTGGGCCATTGCCGTGGCGGCCGCCGGCTAGACCGAGTTGGCTAGGTGGAAATTCCGGCTGGCGATCCCAAGTAAAAGGGTCTAGAAACCCGCCCGGAATCGCAGGGCCTTTGGAAGCATTTTATGGTCATCATCCTCGTCATCCACTGCCTGATCGCGGCCGGCCTGGTCGGCGCCATCCTGTTGCAGAAGAAGGAAGCCGGTCTGGGCGGTCTGGGCGGGGGCAGCGGCGGCATGGGCGGCATGATGTCCGGCCGGGCCAAGTCCGACCTGCTGAGCCGGACCACCGGCATCCTGGCGGCCTTGTTCTTCGCGACCAGCCTGGTGCTGGCGGTGATCGGCGCGCGCGCGACCCATCAGGGCCCGCTGGTGCCGGCGACCAGCACCGGAACCGTGGCTCCGGCAGCCCCGGCCGAAGGTTCGGCGGCGCCGGCAACGGGTGGTGTGGAAGGGACCGCGCCGGCTCAACCCGCGCCCGAATCCGCACCGGCTCAACCGACGACTCCGGCGGTTCCGGCGGGGCAATAAACTTCGCCCGCCGGGCGTCTTGCGTCAATCCAATCCGGGTCACCCAGCGGGAGATTGTTTGCTTGCTGGGCTCGCCCGACTCGTTCCATAAAGTCGGCCCATGTCACGATTCATTTTTATCACCGGTGGCGTGGTTTCTTCCCTTGGGAAGGGCCTGTCATCGGCAGCTCTTGGCGCGCTTTTGCAGGCCAGGGGCTTCAAAGTCCGTTTGCGCAAACTCGATCCCTACCTGAACGTCGACCCGGGCACGATGAGCCCGTATCAGCACGGCGAAGTCTACGTCACCGATGACGGGGCGGAGACCGACCTGGACCTCGGCCACTACGAGCGCTTCACCGGCATTTCGGCGCGCAAGACCGACAGCGTCACCACCGGCAAGATCTATTCCAACGTGATCGCCAAGGAGCGCCGCGGCGATTACCTGGGCGCCACGATCCAGGTCATTCCGCACGTCACCGACGCGATAAAGGAATGGATCAAGGCCGATCTCGGCGACGAGGATTTCGTGCTGTGCGAGATCGGCGGCACCGTCGGCGACATCGAGAGCCTGCCGTTCCTCGAAGCGATCCGCCAGCTCGGCAACGAGCTGGGCAAGGAGCGCACGATGTTCGTGCACCTGACCCTGGTGCCGTACATTCCCGCCGCCGGCGAATTGAAGACCAAGCCGACGCAGCATTCGGTGAAGGAATTGCAGGCGGTCGGCATCCAGCCCGATCTGCTGCTCTGCCGCTCCGACCGCGAGATCCCGGCCGACAGCCGGCGCAAGATCGCGCAATTCTGCAACGTGCGGCCGAGCGCGGTGATCCAGGCCCTCGACGTCGACACCATCTATGCCGTGCCGCTCGCCTATCACAACGAAGGTTATGACAGCGAAGTCTGCCGGCACTTCGGCATCGAGGCGAAGGAGCCCGACCTCTCCAAGTGGCAGAGCGTGGTCGACCGCATCCGCCAGCCGGAAGGCCAGGTGAACATCGCGATCGTCGGCAAATACACCTCGCTGCTCGATGCCTACAAATCGCTGGCCGAAGCGTTGCGCCATGGCGGCATCGCCAACAACGTGAAGGTCAACCTGAACTGGATCGATTCCGAGATCTTCGAGCGCGAGGACACGGTCCAGCACCTGGAAGGGGTGCATGGCATCCTGGTGCCGGGCGGCTTCGGCGAGCGTGGCGCGGAGGGGAAGATCAACTCGGCCCGCTTCGCGCGCGAGCGCAAGGTGCCATATTTCGGCATCTGTTTCGGCATGCAGATGGCGGTGATCGAGGCGACGCGCAACCTGGTCGGCGTGAAGGAAGCCAGCTCGACCGAGTTCGGCCCCTGCAAGGAGCCGGTCGTCGGCTTGATGACCGAGTGGGTGCGCGGCAACATGCTGGAAAAGCGCGCCGCCGGCGGGGACCTGGGCGGCACCATGCGCCTCGGCGCCTACGAGGCCCACCTGCAGGCGGGCAGCGCGGTGGCGAACATCTATGGCAGCCAGACGATCTACGAGCGCCACCGTCATCGCTATGAAGTGAACATCAACTACAAGGATCGGTTGGAAAAGGTCGGATTGCGCTTCTCCGGCATGTCGCCGGACGGCATCCTGCCGGAGATCGTGGAGATTCCCGATCACCCATGGTTCATTGGCGTGCAGTACCATCCGGAGCTAAAATCGCGCCTGTTCGAGCCGCATCCGCTGTTCGTCTCCTTCATCGGCGCGGCGGTGGACCAGGCCCGGTTGGTATAGGATTTCCGATGACCGCACCGCGCCACGTCAAGATCCACAATATCGAGGTCGGCAACGACCTGCCGTTCGCCTTGATCGCCGGCCCGTGCCAGTTGGAGAGCCGGGCGCATGCGCAGGAGATGTGCGGCGCGCTGACCGAGCTGACGAAGAGTCTCGGCATCGGCCTCATCTACAAGACCAGCTTCGACAAGGCCAATCGCACCAGCGCCAATGCCGCGCGCGGCCTCGGCATGGAGAAGAGCCTGCCGATCCTGGCCGAGCTGCGCGAGACCTTCGGCGTGCCGATGCTGACCGACGTGCACGCGCCGGAGCAATGCGCGCCGGTCGCCGAAGCCGTCGACGTGCTGCAGATCCCGGCCTTCCTCTGCCGGCAGACCGATTTGATCGTCGCCGCGGCGAAGACCGGCCGCGCCATGAACATCAAGAAGGGCCAGTTCCTCGCCCCCTGGGACATGAAGAACGTCGCCGCGAAATGCTCGGCGGTCGGCAATGACAATGTCCTGCTGTGCGAGCGCGGCGTGAGCTTCGGCTACAACACGCTGATCAGCGACATGCGCGCGCTGCCCGTGCTGGCCGACACCGGCTATCCGGTGGTGTTCGACGCGACGCATTCGGTGCAGCAGCCGGGCGGGCAGGGAACCTCCTCCGGGGGAGAGCGGCGGTTCGTGCCGACGCTGGCGCGAGCGGCGGTGGCGGTCGGCGTGGCCGGGCTCTTCATCGAGACGCATCAGGATCCCGACCATGCGCCGTCGGACGGGCCGAACATGGTGCCGCTGCGGGATATGGAAGCCTTGCTTGGCGAGCTGCAGGCGATCGATCGCGTCGTCAAGGCGCAGCGGCGGGCTTGAGCTGGTCGGAAAATTGGTTGCGTGGGGAGTTGAAACGATGGCCGGCAAGATCGACGCCCGCACATTGAAGGGTTGGCTCTCGGATGGCGCGGAGCTGGCGCTGCTCGACGTGCGCGAGGCGGGGCAGTTCGCGGAAGGGCACCTGTTCTTCGCGGTGCCGCTTCCCTACAGCCGGCTCGAGCTCGATATCGAGCGGCTCGCGCCCAACCCGCGGGTGCGCACGGTGCTCTGCGATGGCGGCGACGGCATTGCCGAACGCGCCGGCCGGCGTGCCGAGGCGCTCGGCTACAGCAACGTCCACGTCCTGGAGGGCGGGACACCGGCATGGAAAGCCGCCGGCTACACGCTGTTTGAAGGCGTCAACGTTCCATCGAAGACCTT
>DASZQC010000400.1:0-9363 GCA_035549815.1 Dongiaceae bacterium | reverse complement strand
CGAGAAGCAGCGCGTGCTGATCGCGCGTGCCTTCGCACAGGAGCCGAGCCTGATCATCCTGGACGAGCCGACCAACCATCTCGACATCCGCCACCAGCTCGAAATCCTGCGCCTGCTGCGCGATCTCAACCTGAGCGTCGTCACCACCTTGCACGACCTCAATCTCGCCGCCGCCTTCGCCGACCGCGTGCTGCTGCTGGACAAGGGCCGGCTGGTCGGCGCCGGCCGGCCCGACGAGATCCTGACCGCCGACACGATCCGCAGCACTTTCGAGGTGAAGGCGGCGATCGACCGCCACCCCTGGATCGCCGCGCCGCGCTTTTCCTTCGATCCGAGGGGCGGCAAATCATGCTGACTTGCGACCTGTCGGCGCAGGCGGCCGCCGGCAGCCATGCGCGATTGTTGATCAGGCCGCACGGGTGCTAGGCTGAATATCATGACCAGCGCCCAGCCCCATCGCGCCATCGCGCGCGCCAATCGCCGCCTCGCCGCGGCCTTGGTGGTGCTCGGCCTCGTCATGCAGATGGTGGCGCCCTATCTGCCGATGCCGGCGATGGGCGGGCTCACCAGTTGGGATCTCGCCTGGCTGCCGATCTGCGAAACACCGCAATCCGGCACGGATCGGCCCGGCGATGCCCAGCATCATCAGGGCGATTGCGCCGCCTGCCTGGTGATGCAGCAGGCCGGCGCCACTCTGGCGCCGGATTTGGCCATTGTTCCGGTGCCGCTTGCGGTCCAGGCCGTTGCTCCGACCCTGTGGCAGCAGGCATCGCTGCCGGCGGCGATGGCCGCCGCCTTCTCCTCCCGCGCGCCCCCTCTGCTCGGCTGATCCGGCACGGGCCTGACCGCCCGCGCATCCAAGCCTGTCGTCGCCATCGGCACTGCGTTTGCCGTCTGCGCGGCATTGCCATCAGAGGGAAACACCCATGTCATCGCAACCATCGGCGACGATTCCGTCGTCGCTCTATCGCGCCATCTGGCGCTGGCATTTCTTCGCCGGCCTGATCGCGATTCCCTTCATGCTGCTGCTGGCCACCACCGGCGGCCTCTATCTGTTCAAGGACGAGATCGACCGCACTCTGTTCGGTTATCGCAACGTCGTTCCGGTTGGCGCCGCCACGTTGGCGCCCGAAGCGCTGGTCGCCGCCGCAACCGACGCCGTGCCCGGGCAGGCCGCCATTTATCGCGATCCGCCGCTTCCGGATGCCTCTTCCGTCGTGACGCTCCGCACCGACGCCGGCGATGTGAAGGTCTTCGTCGATCCCTATACCGGCAAGGTGCTGGACCAGGTCGCGGCAAACCGGGAATTCAGTTGGGTGCTGAAGAAGATCCACAGCCTGGAATATTTCGGCGCCACGCTGAACCATGTGATCGAGGCGATGGGCGGCTTTGCCATCGTGCTGATCGTCAGCGGCATCTATCTCTGGTGGCCACGCAATCGTCCCAATCGTGTTGCAAGGGGTGGCGTTGCGACCATCCGCTGGCAGCCGGGTCGCCGCGCTCTGTGGCGGGACCTGCATGCGGTGACCGGCGCCTATGTCGGCGTAATCATGCTGCTGCTCGCGGTCACCGGCATGCCTTGGTCCGGGTTATGGGGCGGGCAGGTGAATGCCTGGGCGACACAGCTCGGCCTCGGCTATCCGCCCGGCGCCTGGGACAATGTGCCGGTCTCGGACCAGCACCTGCAGCATGTGGTGGAGAAGGCCGGCTGGACGGTGGAGAATTCGCCGGTACCGGAATCGACGCTGCCGATGGCGGTGCCGTCCATCGGGCTGAACCGGGCCGTGGCGGTCGCGCGCGATCTCGGCATCGCGCCGGGCTTCGAGCTGGCGCTGCCCGCGACGCCGGAGGGTGTCTACAGCGCCACGATCTTCCCCGACGATCTCGGGCGGCAGCGCATCCTCCATATCGACCAATATTCCGGGAAACCGCTGGTCGATCTCGGCTTCGATCAATATGGGCCGGTCGCCCAGGCGATCGAATGGGGCATCAACGTCCACCAGGGCCAGGAATGGGGCCTGTTCAACCAGCTCCTGATGGCGGGCACCTGCCTCACCATCATTGTGATGTCGTTCGCCGCCATCATCATGTGGTGGAAGCGGCGACCGCGCGGCCGCGTCGGCGTGCCGCCTTTCCCCGCCGACCGGCGCGTCTACACCGGATTGTGGCTTGCGGCGCTGGCCGTGGGCGTGCTGTTTCCCGTCACCGGGATCGGCATCCTGCTCATGTTGGCGGTGGATTGGCTGGTGATCCGCACGATTGCGCCCTTGCGGCGCGCCTTCTCTTGATCAAAGGATGCAGAATATGGAGACGCATATGAACAGACGCCACCTGCTGCTGATCGCCGCCGCGCTCGGCCTGTCGCCTCTCGCCGCTCCCATCGGCGCCTGGGCGCATGAATTCAAGGCTGGCGATCTGGAGATCGACCATCCCTGGTCGCGCGCCACCGGCCAATCGCGGCCTGCCGTCGGGTACCTCAAGATCCGCAACCACGGCCAGACGCCGGACAAGCTGCTGGGCGCCACCACGCGCATCGCCGATCATGTGATGCTGCATGCCAATGTGATCGAGAACGGCGTCGCCAAGATGAGCCCAGCCGAAGGCGTGGAGATTCCCGCCGGCGGCGAAGTGGTGCTGGCGCCGAAAAGCGACTATCACCTGATGATCATGGGCCTGAAGCAGCCGCTCGCCGAGGGCGACACGTTTCCGGTCACCTTGATCTTCGAGCATGCCGGCAAGGTCGACGTCACCTTCGTCACCGCCGCCGCCGGCGCCACCGATTCCGGCGACTAGCGTCCCTGGGCGATCGCGACGTTGACCGCCAGCGCGATCAGCACCGTGTTGTAGAAGAACGACAGCACGCCATGCGCCAACGTGAGCCGGCGCATGGCGCGGTTCAGCACCGTTACGTCGGAGACCTGCGCCGTCATGCCGACGACGAAGGAGTAATAGAGGAAGTCCCAGGCGTCCGGCGCTTCGCCGCCGGGGAATTGCAGGCCGCCGGCATCCGCGGATTTTCGGTCCGCTTTCCGGTCCGCTTTCTGGTTCGGCGTGTGGCCTTCCGCCGGCGCGTAATAGAGATGCGCATAGTGGAACGCGGCGATGGTGTGCAGTGTCAGCCAGCCAAGCGGCACGCTGGCGATGGCGCAGATCAATTGCCAGGTTCCCGGCTGTCCGCCCTGGTTCAACAGGGTGAAGATGGCGGTCAGGCTGAAGACGATCGCCGCCACCGCCAGCAGGATGATGACCAGGATGCCCTCGTCCTCTTCGCTCGCATGCCGCCGCAGATCGGTCGGCGACATCCGCACCCGGGACGCCAGCACGAAAGCCAGATAGATGACAAAGAAGGCATCGCCGCCCAGCACCGGCGGAATCGCCCAGCCCAGCCGCCACGCCGCGATCCAGACGACGATGCCGGCCGCAAGCGCGACATAGAATGCGCCGTGGTGCCGGATATGCGTGGGGCCGATCATGCGAAGTCCCAAGGTCAAAGGCGGGCCGGTGACGCACTGTGCAGTGCGGGAGCGCCCGGTGGAAGGGGCGGCAAGCAGGCCGGGCCAGAATCATCGCGAAGAATCCCTTGACCCGGCCCTTGGGGCCGCCTCCATAAGGAGGGGTCAGCCGGAACGAGGTGAGTCGTGAGTTCCTCCCCAACCTTCCTGAACGCATCGGACGCCGCGCGACGGCTCGGCATTTCCATCAAGGCGCTGCGGCTCTACGAGCAGCGCGGCTTGCTCACCCCCGTTCGCAACGCCGCCGGATGGCGCGCCTACGGTCCCGACGAGATGCGCCGCGCCGCGGAAATTGTCGCCTTGCGCGCGCTTGGCTTCAGCCTGGCGCAGGTTGCGCGGGTACTGAACGGCGATCTCCAGGGCCTGGAACATGTTCTGGCCGCGCATCAGGCAACGCTCGAAGGGCAAATCCGCACCTTGGCCGGCGCGGCGGAGAAGGTGCGCGGGCTGCGGGACGATCTCGCGCGCGGCGCAGCGCCGACAGCCGGCGACTTGGCGCAATTGCTGGTGCCCGAGGGCGGGCCCTGCGTTTCCTTCGACCTGCCCTGGCCGTGGGGCGGCGAACGGTTCGAGTTGCGCGACATCCGCGCGCTGACCTACATCACCGGCCCGCTGGGCAGTGGCAAAACGCGGCTCGCGATGCATCTGGCTGAGATGCTGCCGGGGGCGGCCTTTTTGAATCTGGAGCGGGGTACCGATGGCGGTGCGGCGGCCAAGCAGCGGCTGGACGCCGACCCTTCTCTCAAGTCGCGCGTGGAACGGATTCTCGCCTGGCTCGTCGAAGACGGCGCGACGGAATCCGACGCGCTGATCGTGCTGCTCGCGGAATTGGAGGCGGAAGGCCCGGCGGTCCTGGTCATCGACATGCTGGAGCAGGGGCTGGACAAGGAAACGCAAGAAGCGCTGATCGCGCATCTGCGTCGTCGCGGGCCGGGCGCGCGGCCGCTCTTCTGCCTGACGCGCTCCACCGCCATCCTGGATCTGGACTCCGTGGGCGGTGATGAGGCGATCATCTTCTGCCCCGCCAATCACAGCCCGCCGATCCATGTCGCACCATATCCGGGCGCGCTTGGCTACGAAGCGCTCGCCTCGTGCCTGGCATCGCCGGAAGTCCGCGCGCGGACGGCGGGCGTCATCGCCTGGCGGCCGGAGGTGGCGTAGCGGCGGGGTGGCGCGGATGGCGGAAGGGGTGGGATTCGAACCCACGATACGGTTTTGCCGTATACGCACTTTCCAGGCGCGCGCCTTCGACCGCTCGGCCACCCTTCCGCTGATTCGCCGCCCGGGAAGGGCTGGTCGGTCGGGACCAGCCGGGCGCGAACGGGGCGGAACCTAGCCAAGGCCGCCGGCAATGGCAACCATAGAGAAGTCGTTGGAAATCAGGAAAATCTGCCGGTTTTCCACCACCCCGGTACAAAATTCCGGAAATTTGCCCTCCAGGCCTTGCGATCACGGGCTGCCTGCGGGTCGCACCTGCGCTATATTGCTGCGCATGTCGCCTGTCCGAATCGCCGGTTTTGTCCTTATCGGTATGGCCGTCCTGTTCCTGGTCGGCAATCTCTATTTCATGATCATGGATACGCCCGGCGGCGGCATCACCCTCTATGACCTTTGGGCCAAGATCAGCCTGCGCAGCCTCGAGTTCTGCCGCTACCTGGTCGAGCACTATCTCTGGGCGCCCTTGTGGCAGGGCATCTCGGTCCTGTTGGCCCTGTCGGCCTGGATTGTCTTCGGCGTTGTCGGGCTGGTCCTGATCGGCCTGGGCCGGAAGGACGTGGAATAGCGCCGCCGCAGGCGGCTATTTCAGGGCCAGCTTTGCCAGGAAGGCCGCGACCCGCGCCGCCGCGATAATGAGGTCCTGCATCGCCGCCGCCGCGTCGATCTCCGCCTTCAGGGCCTGCATCTTCTTCAGGTCCGCGGCGGTGGTCAGCACCCCATCCTCCAGCAGCTTCAGCCGCGCCAGCGAATAGGCGGTGAAGGCCCGGTCCCGTTCCGGCTTCAGGGCGATCTTGTCGTTGACGTTGGCGCGCCGGTAGCGCTGGTCGATCTTCATGACGGAAGACGCTGCCGCCTTGAGCGTGTCGAGATCGGTGTCCTGGAGCGTCGCCGCGCGCCGCGCCGCGGCCATCGCCGTCCGCCGTCCGTTCCTCGCAATGTTGGTCATGGCTGTGTCCCCAACGTCTGGATCTGCCCAAGTACCTGGCTGACGCTGCTGCTCCAGACCGGATCGGCCTGGATCGCCTGCGTGATCTCATCGACCCGGCCGCGCAGGCCGGCGAAATCGTTGCCGCTGGCGGATTGCGCAAGCTGCAGGCCGAGGTTGATCGCTTCCACGAGGTCGGCGAGCGTCAAATCGCCATAGGCGACGATCTGGTCCCGCACCGTCTTGCCGACGATCGCGGCCTTGACGCATTGCCGGATCGTGCGGTCCCGCAGGTCGTTCTCGGCCGCCTCCATCGCCATCCATGAGTCCCGCCACAGCGCGATCTGTTTCCGCTTGTCGCTCTCCGGCATGTCGCTGGTGCGCAGCGTATTCAGTTGGGCGATGAGCGCGCCGCGATGCTGCAACAGCCGGGGCGGGGCCTTCGCGATCGCCTCGGCGAAATAAGCCAGTTGCGCGGTGAGCTTTTCGACATAGGGCTGAGCCCGCGCGATCTCGTCGCGGCCGGTGAAGCTGGCGCGCTCGACATTGTCGAAGATCGACGCAAAGGTCACGTATTGCAGGCGCAGATCGCCGAGGAACTCTCCCCAGCGCTCTTCCAGGATGGCCTGCTCGTCATCGCTGATCCGGTCGGGATACAGGATGGTCGCCAGGCTCTCGTCGTCGGCATCCGTGTTCAGCGCCAGCACATCCTCGACGAACGCATCCGTCGCGGCCGCCGGCGTCGTCGGCGGCGGGGCGATCTCCGCCCGCCACATCGCGTCGATCGCGTCGACCGCCGCGATCGACTCGTTCCTGAAGTCGCCGACGGCGACATGCAGCGTGCGCGCCTTCGCCATGCAGCCGCCGAGCGACAGGCCGAGCGCCAGCACGCCAAGAATCAGCAAGGGTCTGAAATGAATTTTCATGCCGGTCCCCCGAAAGAACTCGTACCGGAACGGACGTGGGAGATAGCATGGCTGCGAATGCGGCACCGATGCAAGATGCCGCGCACGGCGCCGTCGGGCGCGCCGTGCTTTATCGCAACTCATGCAAGGGGATGTCAGGTCGCCCCGCGCGGCTGGCGCGCGACGTTAATTGTCGCTCATCTTGAGCGCGGCGATGAAGGCCGATTGCGGGATGTCGACATTGCCGTATTGCCGCATCCGCTTCTTGCCTTCCTTCTGCTTCTCCAGAAGCTTGCGCTTGCGGGTGATGTCGCCGCCATAGCACTTGGCGGTCACGTCCTTGCGCAGCGCGCTGATGGTTTCGCGCGCGATCACCTTGGCGCCGATCGCCGCCTGCACCGCGATCTTGAACAATTGCCGCGGGATCAGGTCCTTCAGCTTCACGCACAAGGCGCGGCCGCGGGCTTCCGCCTGGCTGCGATGGACCATGCAGGACAAGGCATCGACCGCGTCGCCGTTGACCAGGATGTTCAGCTTCACCAGGTCGCCCTCGAGATATTCCTCGAGGTGGTAGTCGAAGCTGGCATAGCCGCTGCTCACCGATTTCAGCCGGTCGTAGAAATCGAACACCACCTCGTTCAGCGGCAGCTTATAGACCACCATGGCGCGGTTTCCGGCATAGGTCAGGTTGGTCTGCACGCCGCGGCGATCCTCGCACAGCTTCAGGATCGAGCCCAGATATTCGTCGGGCACCAGGATCGTCGCCTTGATCCACGGCTCCTCGATATGGTCGATCTTCACCACGTCCGGCATGTCGGCCGGATTGTGCATCTCCATCATCGTGCCGTCGTTCATGAAGATCTTGTAGACGACGCTGGGCGCGGTGGTGATCAGGTCGAGGTTGAACTCGCGCTCCAGGCGCTCCTGGATGATCTCGAGGTGCAAGAGGCCCAGGAACCCGCAGCGGAAGCCGAAGCCGAGCGCGGCGCTGGTCTCCATCTCGTAATGGAAGCTGGCATCGTTCAGATGCAGCTTGGCGAGGCTGTCGCGCAGGGTCTCGAAATCCGCCGCGTCCACCGGGAACAGGCCGCAGAACACCACCGGCACGCTCGGCTTGAAGCCGGGCAGGGCCTCCGTCGTCGAGCGTCGCTCTTCCGTCACCGTGTCGCCGATCTTGCAATCCGCCACCGCCTTGATGCCGGCGGTGATGAAGCCGACCTCGCCGGGGCCGAGCTCGGGCACCGTCTCGCCCTTGGGCGTGAAGACACCGACGCGCTCCACGTCATAGGTGGCGCCGTTGGACATCATCTTGATCTGCTGCTTGGCCTTCAGCTTGCCGTCGACCACCCGCACCAGGATGATGACGCCCAGGTAAGCGTCGTACCAGCTATCGATCAGCATGGCCTTGAGCGGCGCGTTCTCGTCGCCCTTCGGCGCCGGCAGGCGCATGCACACAGCTTCCAGCACCTGGTCGATGTTGAGCCCGGTCTTGGCGGAGATTTCCACCGCGTCGCTGGCGTCGATGCCGATCACATCCTCGATCTGCTGCTTCACCCGGTCGGGTTCGGCGGCGGGGAGGTCGATCTTGTTCAGGACCGGCACGATCTCGTGGTTGTTGTCGATCGCCTGATAGACGTTGGCCAGGGTCTGCGCCTCGACGCCTTGCGACGCATCGACCACCAGCAGCGAGCCCTCGCAGGCGGCGAGGCAGCGGCTGACTTCGTACGCGAAGTCGACATGGCCGGGCGTGTCCATCAGGTTCAACTGATAGGTCTCGCCGTTCTTCGCCTTGTAGGCGAGGCGCACGGTCTGCGCCTTGATGGTGATGCCGCGCTCGCGCTCGATGTCCATGGAATCGAGCACCTGGTCCTTCATCTCGCGCGCGGTCAGGCCGCCGCAATACTGGATCAACCGGTCGGCAAGGGTCGACTTGCCATGATCGATATGGGCGATGATCGAGAAATTGCGGATGTGGGCGAGGTCGGTCATTTGGCCGGCTGTGGAAAACGTAAACGCGCCGCAACATAGGGGCTGGCCCCGGCAAGATCAACCGGGGGATTTCCATTGTTCATCAGATATTTAGGCCGCCCCGGCGACGACGATGATCTCCGGGCTGTCGGGGCTGAGCGGGGCACGGTCCCAGGAGCCATACCAATCCCACGGCTTCAGGCCGCTCTCTTTCAGCAATCGCTTCAGCGTCACCTGGTCCATCAGGCGCAGCGAGGTCGGCGTCACCACCACGTCACCGCCGCCGAAATCGAAATGCGTCTCGAAGGTGATGGAGCGCGCGTCTTCCGCGGTTACCGCGTAATGCACGGTGACCGGGCCGATGTCCGGCACGGCGACCTGCTCGCGGGTCAGTTCCGGGGTCCAGCTCTCCCACTCGCGCACCGCCGGATTGCGCGTCTCGAAGGCGATGCGTCCGCCCGGCGCCAGATGCCGCCGCAGATTGTCGAGGACGGCACGGACCTCGTCATCGCTGAGGAACACCTGGAACACGTGGCCGGTCATGATGATGAGGTCGAAGCGGGTGCCAAGGTTCAGGCTGGTGGCATCGCTCAGCACCCAGGTGACCTTGTCAGCGTCGGGCTTGGCGCGCGCCGCCAGCATCATGCCGGGCGCCGGGTCTGCGCCGGTGACGCGGTGCCCGCGCGCCGCCAGCTTCAGCGACAGGCGCCCGGTGCCGCTGCCCATGTCGAGGATGGTGCGCGGCTGCTCGCCGGCCAGGGCCACATAGAAATCGTAGTCCCCCTCGGGGGGATTGATCGCATCATAGGTCGCCGCCAGGCGCGGGTGCGCGTAG
>DASZQC010000399.1:0-5725 GCA_035549815.1 Dongiaceae bacterium | reverse complement strand
TTTAACCAGCGCTTGAAAGGCGGGCTCGCTTTCAATCGTATGTGGATCAAGCGCCAGCACGCTGGCTTTGAAGGCTTTCGCGTCTTGCAACTGCTCTGGCGTCATTTGCGCCCATCCGGCGCCCGCCCAAAGGCCGACCGTTAGGGCGACGAAAAGTCTAAACACGAATTTCATGCCACAGCCTTTCGAAACACACGTAAAGGTTGCCGTCTGAACCAATTGCTATCGCCGGTCAACAACCCTTCATCACCCGTTATTGACGGTATAAGCGATGTGGATGATTGCCTTACCCTGGGTGGCGGCGCTGCCGGTTTGGGTGTATTTCACGAACACATCGGCCTCGCTGGCTGCCTCCTGCAGGTTCGCTGCCGGTGCGGCATTATTGCCGGCGGAGCCTTCCGCGATATCGCCGGCGCCGAAGATGTTGTCGTAGGCACTGGCGTTGGTGCCGACCGTCAACACGTTGGTCGTCGCCGCATTGAAGGTCGTCTTGACCCGCGTCAGGGCCTGGGTCACCTGCGCGCCGGCCGGCAAACGTCCCATGACGATGCCGGTCGCTACGCCCGGATCGTTGTAGTTCACTTCCTTGCGAAGGAAGTGAACGAGGTTCTGATGATATTGCTGTGCCACGGCCACGCTTGCTTCCTTTCAAAAATGAGGTGGCGGTCCCCACGCCGGGGAAATTGCGCGGGGACCGCCCGCGCGCTGTCGCGCGATCCGTGGGGCCGGACCGCGCGGGCTGACCGCGCGCGATACTGATTGGAGACGATCTCGGACTAACTGGCGGCGCCGTACGTCGGCACCACGATGGTGCCGAAATCCTTGCCGTTGAAGCGCGTCTTCTTCAGCCCAAAGATGGCGCCGGCCGAAACGCCGAGCTGGTTGCCATAGTCGAACAGCTCTTCGAACCAGGTCATCTTGTCGACCCCGTTCTCCGAGCCGAACGCCACGCAGGCCGCCTGTGCGCCCGCAAATACCGCGCGTCGCGTGTTGTCCACCGGAACGTTGTTGGCCGAATGAACGCCCTTGGGCAAGCGCGTCCATTCATGCAGCACCACGCCGTTATACTCGCCGAGAGCGCCGGTGAAGATCGGGCTCTTGCTGCGATCGCCGCCGGCCGTCGCGGCCTTCTGGATGTCGAGCCACTGCCCGTTCGAGGCGTTGGTGCGCATGTCCCGCACCTGGTAGGGATGCAGGAACATGACATACTTGTCCTCGCCATCCACGCGCAGCGGCCGGATGATCGGGATGCCGTTCTCGAAATACGTCTTGGCCCGCGCCACACACGCATCGATCAGTGACAGATCGAACTTGTTGCCGCTGGTCAGGCTTTCATCGTTGGCGACGCCACCGGCGCGGATCAGGTGATCCGTATCGGCCGCCACCGCGGCGTTGTTGCCGGTAAAGCGCGTATCGGTCTGCGCGGTAAAGGCCGCGACCTGGTTGGCAAAGCTCTGGTCGAATCGCTCCGCCCACCAGTCGCGCAACCCTTCGAGATTGTCCTGACGGACGTCGAACGGCACACGCTGCTCGCTCATCTTGCCCGCCGAGCGCGTCGCATGGCGTAGCTGATTGATCACCAGCGTATCGCTATAGGTGGTCAGCGCCTCTTCCTGGCCCTCCAGCGTGGCATCGCCCTGCACACCCTCGCCCACCAGGCGCATGCGCAGGCCGCAGACCACCTGGTCGCCGGCATTCTTGGAGATCTCGTCCTTGCGGTAGATCAGCGAGTCCTTCGAATTGCCGATGAACTTGCCGATCCAAGTATTGGCGATCGCTTCGGTCATGAGCTTCTTGGACCAGACCTTGACCGCCAAGGGGTGGTTAACCCCAAACTCGGTTTTTGCCATGTCGGCTCCTGTATCATTGAATTGTCTGATGCATCAGCGCGACGCGATGGCGTCGCGAACGGCTCCGTGACGTCGGAGCCGACGGATGCTCGGAGCGCGGCCGCACGAAGGGCCATGCTTGTCCGCAAGCATCCTGACGACGCTCCCGCTTACCGCCGGGGAGCAGGGCGCAACTTACATATGGACGGTTAGCCGAACATCGGCGGCAGACGGCAATCTTCTCCAGATCGCAATGACCGGAATGGCTTTATTGACGTCCGGCTGCCCACTGCCAGATATCGCGTAGCAGCTCTCTGCACCACCGCCGCAAGGTAAAGTTCTTCCGTTCTTCCGCATTGGCGAGGCCGATCTCCATTACCAATTTAGAGATCTCCTCGTGCGTGAGCGTTCCTTCTTTGAGCGCCATCGCTGCCGGATCATCCTGGTAGAAGATCGACCAGTAATACCGACGGAACAAATCTGGTCGATCGGGCCCGCCTATGCCACGCAGTTGCAACCCCAGCCCCGCGACATTGACCAGCTTCATCATCTGCCCACGGCTATCTACTGCGCAGTGAGATTCGTCGGCATACCAATCCTCGAATTCCGAATACACGTCCTCGACGGACGACAAGCAGTAAATAGCGCCGCATTGCTCCGGATCAGTGCTCTCATTTACGATGATCGGCGGAACGATCGTCAGAACCTCTTCCACCATCGCTCCGATTCCCCCTTCGCTGACTGCCAAGGCCGATGTCGGCTGATTCCCTGGTTCTTCACGGTGTGTCCGTTCGGCAATTGCGGACCGCGCCGATGGTAATGCGGCAACTGCCCATACCATTCTGGCGTCCTGTTGCCGAACGGTGCAATACGGAGATTGTTACCGAGCTTGAATTCAGTCCCGCGAATGTATCCTTCCAAACCGCCGACCGTCGCGGCACCGGTGGCTGCTCCCACCAGGGCGCCCTCGCCGGCCGCGTTGGCGCGATTTGCCAAGCCGCCTTCACCATGCGCGAAACCGTCGATCCCGCCGAACAGCCCGCCGACCGCCGCGGCACGCCCGATACGGGCGGCAGATCCCACGCCCCGGGCGGCCCAGCCGGCGCCGGTGTAGTTCAACGGCTGCGCCAGGGACCCAACCACCATGCCGGCCCCGAAGGCCAGGGGATGCTGCGCCTGCAGATACTCGACCTTCGCACGCGCCTGCGCCAGTTCGGCATCATAAACATCGCCCATCTCGCGATCATCGAATATCGCACCCATGGCCGATAGTCCGGCATCCAACTCGTCGCCAAACCCGAATGTAACGCCATCATAAAAGCCGGCGCCAAAAGCCTGATCGGCCTCACTTGGCTTGGGTCGGGGGCCAAATCGGCCGCCGCCGGATGCCATCGGTCGGCGCGGAGACATCTTCGCCGGTCGCCCATGCCGTTCGGACGGCCTATCGAGCGCAAGGAAGAGCTCCGGGTTATCATTAATATGCTTCAGGATCTCCTCTTTGTAGCGATCCTTCTCCAGAGGCCGATCTACCATCGCATCTGTTCCCTTTCGACGATCGCTGCGGCATCGGCGGCAGATGGCCACTGATCCGGACGAGGTCACTTCGCCTTCAGCAGCCGTTCCCATCGATCGCCCCGCGTCGCTTCGGCAAATTCATCATCCGACAAGGATGCGAGACGCTCCAGCGCCGTTGTCACCGAACGTCGCGCAGAGACCGCCGCAGGTCGCCTGACACTGCCTTGCGTCAACCGTGGACGATAGCCGTGCCGAATGGCGTATTCATAGATGACCGCATTGGGATCTCGGCCGGCAGCCTGCGAGCGTCGACGGATTTCTGCCTCATTGGCGTCGGTGATAGCGGTCGCCTGATCCAAGCTGTATCCGACATCAACCAGGTCGCCGACCCGATGCAGGCGCGCATGCCGATACGCCTCCCGCAGATCGGCCAAGCCGGCCTCCTGCCGGCGATGCAACAACTGCTCCCGCTCGCTCTCTTGCTGTGCTGCCAACTGCCGCGCCACCAGCGCCTCGGCCAACGCATCGACGCCGTCTTCCAGCGCCTGGACGGGATCATCCATCTGCAGAGCAACCTGCGCCAGCGCGTTGACAGCCGATGCCAGCTCCGGCTCGCTGGTCAGTGCGATGGACCGCCCTTCAGGGCGCGGACTGTCTGTCTGCTCGTCACCAGCGGCAGCGCCGGCGCATTGCGCGCATTGATGCGGTGGAGCCTCTGCAGCCGTTGAATCGGCCATAGTCAATTCGTCCGTGGCAGGCTCCGTCATATCCCCGGCCTGGTCATCTCGCCCCGTGTCGGACGGCACCAGTAAGTTCGAAAATTCGCCTTGCGACATAATTGTCCCTTTCCGAGCCGCGCCTCCTGGCGCGGCGGTTCCCGGCCCGGGAGGACCCGGGGCAGATGCTGAATATCCTTGCCAGCCGGTGCTTCACCGGCCTCTGCCGTGAGCCGACATGCGAAGCCGGATACCAGCATCTCAGCTCATCGGTCGCGATGATCCGATGGTGCGTCTTCGCCTTCCTATCCACGCAGCAATCGATGCCATCGGTCGCCCTTGGTCGCCTCGGCGAACTCCTCGTCGCTCATTCCGGCCAGCGCCTCGAGCGTCAGGGCACCTGTCGATCCGCCGCCCGCCGCCGATAGCGACTTCGCCGCCGCCTGGCCTCGTGCGGCCAAGGCAATCTTCTGTGCTTCGGTCATAGGCGCGGCGCCACCCATCGGCCGTGGCGACAGTCCCTGACCGGTAACGGCCGGATGGTTCGAACCTACCGGCTCGGGCCGATAGCCGCGGCCGACCGCGAAATCATAGATCACCTGTGCGGGGTTTCGGCCCGCGGCAAAGGCACTGTTGATCACTTCCAGCTCATTGTCGAAGGTGATCGCCAGGGCCTCGTCCTGACCATAGCCAAGTGCCGTCAGTTCCTCGACGCGCGCCTGCCGCGCATGCTGATAAGCGTCCATGAAATCCGGTCGCTCCGCCGCGTAGTGGCGGACTGATTGCAGCACCTGCGTGCGAAAGGCGTTGCTTGCTTCAGCCGACGCCGCGGCGTTTGATGGCGCATTGCCGGCATCCGGTGTGACCGTCTCACTCATATGCGGAGCCGCGGGAACAGCTTGAGGTCCCGCCTGCCCGGCAAGCGCATGCAAGGCATCCAACCGCTCCTGCAATCGCTGCCTTGTGCCTGCAGATTCCTGCAACTCGCGCTGCAATTCCTTGCGACGGGCTCTCTCCTCGGCCAAGGCGCCATATGGAACGGTGCGTACGCGCTCGGCAACGTCTGGACTGTCCGGCAATGCCTCCTGCGGTGGCAGGACCGTTTGACTCGGTTCATCTTCCGGCACGGGCGACGCGCCGCCGGATACGAGGGCCTTGGTATCATCCATGCGTTGCTGATCCTTTGACTAGCGGCACCGATCTGCATGGGGCTGCGATCGGCCACAGCGGCGCCAGTCCGCAAAGCGCCGTGATGCAAACGTCGCTCAAATCGGAGCGAGCAGCCCATTCGCTTCAATAGCGGTTGATTATCTTACTTCGTGTCTGGGAGCCCGATGACCGTCTCGCGTTCGACGATCCAATAGGCATATCCATCGCCGGCTTCTTCGGCCTCGCGTTCGGCGGCAATGGCCTGCGCTGCGCCGCTCATTCTAGTGGCCATTCCGATCGGCACACAGGTTGCGATGCCGACGAGTTCCCCCTCCGGCTGCAGAGCTGCGAATGCCGCGCGCGAGGATGTATTCGGCATGCTGTAGAGCGCGCACAGAACGGACCATTTGTCGCCAAACCTGCCAAGCACCAGCAGCCCCGGTTGCAATCCCTCGCCATTGTCGAGCAGGCTGCGGACATTGCCCGGCTGCTGGCTCTGGACGCCCTCAGCGGCCT
>DASZQC010000398.1:0-3342 GCA_035549815.1 Dongiaceae bacterium | reverse complement strand
CGCCTGTGCATCGCCGGCCAGCGCCGCGAGCCGCGCCTTGTAGGCCGTGCCCAGCTCCGCATCGAGCTCGGCCAGATCCGCGTCGCCGCAGATCAGCGCTTCCACCGGCAATGTCGCCGCCGCGCAATCGAAGCTCGGCTGTGGCGCATCATCCTGCGCCGCAACAGGAGCGGCAAGCAAGGCCGCGATCATGAAGACCAGTGATGCAATCGCCTTGTTCATGTCACCCGATATTCGGTCAATCCACTTCACCTATTTCGCATCCTTGCGCCGGTAAAGCAGCGCGGCAAGGATTACAGCGACCCATCCGCCGATCATCAAGAGGCCGCCGACCGGCACGATCGCGGCAACCCAGCCGAGGCCGCTCAGCGCATAAAAGTAGAGCGCGCCGGCAAAGATCATCGCGCCGGCGCCGAAGCCCCAACCCGCCAATGTGAACAACCGGGTGGAATGAAGGGCAGCGATCGCCGCGAGGCCCAGCAGCGCCCCCGCATGCCAAAGCTGATAGGACGACCCGGTCTTGATCCATTCGATGGCGACCTCGGGCAAGGTTCCCTCCAAGCCATGCCCCGCCCAGGCGCCCATGGCGACGCCCAGCGCACCGTTCAGCCCCGCGCCCAACAGATATCCACGCACCATGTCACTCCCATGACAGAACCGGCCGCAAATCAATCTGGCCGCCATCGGCGGCCTCGTCTATCTATGGCATGAAGCTCCGCCTGTTGCTCCTGGAAAGGTCCGGAATATCCGATGAGTGACGCCACCATTTTGTCGCAGCGCGACGGCGCGATCGCGCGCCTGACTTTGAATCGGCCCGACCGCCTGAACGCCCTGACCCTCGGCATGCTGGGCGAGTTGAGCGATGCCCTGTCCGACATCGACGGCGACGAGGATGTGCGCGCCGTCATCGTGACCGGCGCGGGTCGCGGCTTCTGCGCCGGGCAGGATTTGACCGATCACGCGGCCATCGACGACACGCGCGCCATCCGCAGCGTGGTGGAGCGGCACTATAATCCGGTGGTGCGCCAGATCCGCGCCTTGCGGCAGCTGGTGATCGCGGCGGTGAACGGTGTTGCGGCGGGCGCCGGCTGTTCGCTAGCGCTGGCCTGCGACATCGCCATCGCCACGTCGAGCGCCAAGTTCAACAGCGCCTTCGTCAATATCGGCCTGATCCCGGATGCCGGCGGCAGTTATTTCCTGCCGCGCCTGGTGGGCCAGGCCCGCGCGCTGGGCCTGGCGCTGCTTGGCGAGACGATCGAGGCGAAGATTGCCGCCGATTGGGGCCTGATCTGGAAAGCCGTGCCGGACGCCGACTTCAACGCCGAAATCGACGCCGTGGCGAAGCGCCTGGCGGAGATGCCGACGGTCGCCATCGGCCTGATCAAGCAAGCGATCAATCTCTCCGGCCATCATTCGCTGGAGCAGCAACTGGCGACCGAAGCGGAGTTGCAGGCGCAGGCCGCCGAGACCGAGGACTACCAGGAAGGCCGTGCCGCCTTCCTGGAAAAGCGCAAGCCGCGCTTCTTCGGCCGCTGATCTTTGATCGCCGGGCGCCGATGGACGCGCTTGCGCCCGCGGGCGTCACTCGGCTAGACATGCCCGCGACGCCGTTTGCCATCCGGCAGGCGCCGCGGGATGCGAAGCAGCGGGATTAGCTCTCCTTGACACTGGCACGATGGGCGGCGGAACTGGCCGAGGTCGCGCGCCATGCCGGCGCGGAGATCCTGAAGATCTATGAGAGCGACTTCACGACAGAGCGCAAGGCCGACAAGTCGCCGGTGACCGCCGCCGACCTGGCGGCGGAGGCGGTGATCCTGCCGGCGCTGCGGCGCCTGGCGCCCGACATCCTCATCATCTCCGAAGAGGATTCGCACACGAGCGGCCTGCCCGCCCAGGCGCCGGACCGTTTCTGGCTGGTCGACCCGCTGGACGGCACCAAGGAATTCGTCGCCCGCAATGGCGAGTTCACCGTGAACATCGCGCTCATCGAGCATGGGCGGCCGGTGCTGGGCATCGTGCATGTGCCGGTGCTGGGGCAGACCTACCGCAGCCACGGCGACGTCGCCGAGAGCGCCACAGACGGGTCCTCCTTCAAGCCTATTCGCGCGCGGGTCACGCCGGCGGAGGGCGCCACTTTGATCATCAGCCGCTCGCATGCGGCGAAGGAGCAGTTGACGGTGGAGGAGCTTGGCGAACACGTCTCGGGAACCGTCGTCGCCGGTTCTTCCGTGAAGTTCTGCCGCATCGCCGAGGGCGTCGCCGATCTCTATCCTCGCCTCGGCCCGACCATGGAATGGGACACGGCGGCGGGCCAGGCGGTCCTGGAAGCGGCCGGCGGGTCGGTGCGCACGTTGGAGGGCGAGACGCTGCGCTATGGCAAGGCTGGCTTCCGCAATCCGCATTTCATCGCGCGAGGGGTGCGTGGCTAGACGCCTGCAGCCGACATTGGGCGAGATCGGCGAAGCGGCGCGGGCCTTGCGCGCGGGCAAGCTGGTCGCCTTCCCCACCGAGACGGTCTATGGCCTGGGCGGCGATGCGACGAACGACCGCGCGGTCGCCGCGATCTTCGCCGCCAAGGGCCGACCCAGCTTCAATCCGCTGATCGTGCATGTCTCCAATGTTTCAGCGGCCACGCAATTCGCCGAGCTCTCGGCCAAGGCGCTGGCGGTGGCCAAGCGCTTCTGGCCCGGGCCGCTGACCCTGGTGCTGCCGCGCCGCCGCGATTGCAAGATCTCGCTGCTGGCGACCGCGGGCCTCGACAGCGTCGCCCTGCGCGTGCCGGCGCACAAGATCGCGCAGACCCTGCTGATGATGGCAGGCGTGCCGCTGGCGGCACCCAGCGCCAACCCCTCCGGCCGCCTGTCACCGACGGCGGCCGATCACGTGCTGAACGACCTCGGCGACAAGGTGGAGTTCGTCATCGACGACGGTCCCTGCGCCATCGGGGTCGAATCCACGGTGTTGAGCCTGCTCGACGACAAGCCGCGCATCCTGCGCCCGGGCGCGGTGACCGCCGAGCAGATCGCAGATCTGCTGCAGGAACCGGTCGATGTCGCCGCCGGCGCCGAGGACGCCCACGCGCCACGCTCCCCCGGCCAGCTACTGAGCCACTACGCGCCCAGCCTGCCGGTGCGACTCAATGCCGTTGCGGCGGAGCAAGGCGAGGCGCTGCTGGGCTTCGGCCCGAACGCGCCCAAGGACGCGCTCAATCTCAGCGCCACCGTCTCCAGGCCGGCGCTCACCAGCAGCGAGACCGTGGCATCGGCGCGGCGCGGCAGCACCAGGGTCAGCGGCCCGGGCCAGAAGGCGGCGGCCAGCTTTTCCGCCAGGGGATGGAAATGC
>DASZQC010000397.1:0-6052 GCA_035549815.1 Dongiaceae bacterium | reverse complement strand
TCATTTCCATCCGTTCAAATCATTCTGCGCGTCTGAGCCAGGAGGCGATCCGATGAAACTCGATATCAATGGACAGGTACATGAGGTCAACATCGACCCGGACATGCCGCTTTTGTGGGCGATCCGCGATGTGATCGGCATGACCGGCACGAAGTTCGGCTGCGGCATGGCGCAATGCGGCGCCTGCACCGTGCATCAGGACGGCGTGCCGATCCGCGCCTGCATCACCCCGGTCTCGACCGTGGAGGGCAGCAAGATCACCACCATCGAAGGGCTGAACGGAAAGGTGGCGCAGGCGGTGCAGGCTGCCTGGACCCAGCTCGACGTACCGCAATGCGGTTATTGCCAGTCGGGCCAGGTGATGGCCGCGACGGCCCTGCTGACCGAGAACCCGAAGCCGACCGATGCCGATATCGACGCGGCGATGAGCGGCAATCTCTGTCGCTGCGCCACCTATCAGCGCATCCGGGCCGGCATCCACGAAGCCGCCAAGTCGCTCGCGTAAGGTGATGCCATGAAATTCCTGTACAAGATCCCGCAATCCATCGTGTCCGGCGTCGACGTTGCGCGGCTGCCGGAAATCTCCCGCTTCAAGCCGAGCCGCCGCCAGTTCCTGGTCGGCGCGACGGTGGCCGGTGCCGGCCTCGCCGTCTCGTTCCGCGTGCCCGGCGTGCGTGCCGAGGACGCGGCGGAGACGCCGAACCCGTTCAACGGCTATGTCGCCATCACGCCCGACAACAAGGTGACGATCCTGTCCGCCCACATGGATATGGGCCAGGGCTGCTATCACGGCATCGCCACCCTGGTGGCGGAGGAACTGGAAGCAGATTGGAGTCAGCTCGTCGTCGAAGGCGGCGCCGGCAACCCGAAGCTCTATGGCAATTTGATCGCCGGCGGCCAGTTCCAGTTGACCGGCGGCTCCTCGGCGATGTTCTCGTCCTTCGACCGTTATCGGAAGGCCGGCGCCATCGCCCGCACCATGCTGGTGAACGCGGCGGCCAAGCAGTGGAACGTGCCGGCTGCCGAGATCAAGGCGGAGAAGGGCGTGCTGTCCCATGCCTCGGGCAAGCAGGCGACCTTTGGCGAGATGGCCGATGAAGCCGCGAAGGAAGCGGTGCCGGCGGAAGTCACGCTGAAAGCGCCGGCCGACTGGAAGGTGATCGGGACGGAAGGTTTCCGCCGCCTCGATTCCAACCTGAAGGCCACCGGCAAGCAGGATTACACCATCGACGTGAAGCTGCCCGGCATGCTGACGGCGACGGTGGCGCATCCGCCTCTGTTCGGCGCGACGGTGAAATCCTTCGATGCCGCCGCCGCCAAGGCGGTGAAGGGCGTCGTCGACGTGGTCCAGATCTCGCGTGGCATTGCTGTTGTCGCGGAGAACACCTGGGCGGCGATGCAGGGCCGCGAGGCGCTGAAGGTCGAATGGGATGAATCCCAGGCGGAGAAGCGCGGCTCGCCCCAGTTGCTGCAGGAATATCTCGCCGCGGCGGACAAGCCGGGCGAGGCGGTGGCGGCCAATCGCGGCGACGCCGAAGCGGGGCTGAAAGGTGCGGCCAAGGTCATCGAGGCGACCTACCAGTTCCCGTACCTGGCGCACGCCGCGCTGGAGCCGATGGACGCGGTCGCGCACAAGAACGGCGACGTGCTGGAGATCTGGGGCGGGCACCAGATGCCCGACCTCTACCAGGCGGTCAGCGCCCAGATCGCCGGCGTGGAGCCGGCCAATGTGAAGCTGCACGTGATGAAGACCGGCGGCGGCTTCGGCCGGCGCGCGGTGACCGATGCCGATGTCATCGTCGAGGCGGTGGAGACCGCCAAGGCGATCGGCTGGAAGGCGCCGGTGAAGGTGCTGTGGACCCGCGAGGACGACATGCGCGGCGGGCGCTACCGCCCGCTCTTCGTGCACAAGGTGCGGGTCGGCCTGGACGAGGCCGGCAACATCGTCGGCTGGGAGCACCGGCAGGTCGGCCAGTCGATCCTGATCGGCACGCCGTTCGAAGGCATGATGGTGAAGGACGGCATCGACGCCACCTCGGTCGAGGGCATCTATGACGCGCCCTACAAAATCGACAATTTCCGCTCCGAGATCGTCAACGCCAAGGTCGGCGTGCCGGTCCTGTGGTGGCGCTCGGTCGGCCACACCCACACCGCCTACGCGATGGAGACCATGATCGACGAGGTCGCGCGCGCGTCGGGCAAGGACCCGGTCGAGCTGCGGCGTTCGCTGCTGGCCGATCATCCGCGGCACTTGGCGGTGCTGAACCTGGCGGCCGAAAAGGCCAATTGGGGCGCGGAGGTGCCGAAGGGCAAGGCGCGCGGCGTTGCCTTGCACGAATCCTTTGGCACGGTGGTGGCGGAGATCGCCGACATCACCTTGGACGACAAGGGCGGCTTCAAGGTCGACAAGGTGATCTGCGCCGTCGATTGCGGCATCGCCATCAACCCCGACCAGGTGCGGGCGCAGATGGAAGGCGGCATCGGCTTCGGCCTGGGCTCGGTCCTGCATGAGGAGCTGACCCTGACCGACGGCCAGGTCGACCAGACCAACTACGACGCCTATCTGCCGCTGCGCATCGACGAGATGCCGCTGGTGGAGACCTACATCGTCCCGTCCACGGCGACGCCGTCCGGTGTCGGCGAGCCGGGCGTGCCGCCCATCGGCCCGGCCGTCGCCAACGCGCTGGCCGCGGCCACCGGCAAGCGGGTGCGCATCCTGCCCTTCGCCAAGGGCTTGAGCGCTTGAGGACCGCGCGCCCCGCGCTATGATGCGGGGCGCGCACCCTCCCAAAAGGAAAAGGGACAGACAGATGCAGCGTTCGTTGATGGCTGCCGTGGTGGCGGCCGGGTTCATCCAGTTCTCGGCAGGCGTGGCCCTGGCGGCCGATCCGGTCGCCGGCCAGAAGGCGTTTGCCGTGTGCAAGGCCTGCCATCAGGTGGGCGAGAAGGCCAAGAACGGCGTGGGGCCGATCCTCAACGGCGTGGTTGGCCGCCCGGCGGGCAGCGTCGAAGGCTTCAAGTATTCCGACGCCATGAAGAGTTCCGGGATCACCTGGGACGAGGCCGCGCTGGACGAATACTTGAAGAATCCGAAGGCAAAGGTGCCGGGCAACAAGATGGCCTATGCCGGCCTGAAGGACGACACCAAGCGCGCCGACGTGATCGCCTATCTGAGTCAGATCGGCGCCGACGGCAAGCTGCCGCAATAGGCGGCGGCAGGAAAGAGTTCCAAACGGGGCCTGCGGGCCCCGTTCTTTTTTGCGCGTCCCCCCTTGCGCCGGCCGCGGGCCGCCATCATCTCTCGCCACGTAGCGCCGGGCCCCTCTGGCAGTCCTCGCGGGCTGCGATGTCGGAGCTGCATCGTACAACTCCGACTGGGCGGGTGCCGCGATGGAACTTCTCGCAACGATTCTGTATGGCGATTTCCTGGGCAAGCCCGGGTGGATGTGGCTTGCCTTCATCGGCATCGTGCTCGGTCTGCTGGCCTTCGACCTCGGCATCCTGCACCGCGACCAGCACGAGATCGGGGTCAAGGAGAGCCTGGGCCTGAGCGCCTTCTACATCGCCATCGCCCTCGCTTTCGGCGGCTGGGTCTGGTGGCATCTCGGTCCCGAGTCCGGTATCAACTACCTGACCGGCTTCATGGTCGAGAAGAGCTTGGCGATGGACAACGTCTTCGTCATCGCGCTCATCTTCTCCTATTTCGCCATTCCCCGGCTCTATCAGCATCGCGTGCTGTTCTGGGGCATCCTTGGCGTCATCGTGCTGCGCGCCATCATGATCGGCCTCGGCGCCGCGCTGGTGACGCAGTTCTCCTGGATCCTCTATGTCTTCGGCGGTTTCCTGGTGCTGACCGGCATCAAGATGCTCTGGGTCGGAGATTCCAAGCCGGAACTCGACAAGAACCCGCTGCTCAACTGGATGAAGCGGCATTTCCGCGTCACGCCGCAGCTCCATGGCGACCGCTTCTTCGTGCGCTTGCCCGATGCGAGGAGCGGCAAGCTCGTCACCTGGCTGACGCCGCTGTTCCTGGCGCTGGTGCTGATCGAGATCGCCGATCTCATCTTCGCGGTAGATTCGGTGCCGGCGATCTTCGCCATCACCACCGATCCCTTCATCGTCTACACCAGCAACATCTTCGCCATCCTCGGCCTGCGCGCGCTCTATTTCGCGCTGGCGGCGATGATCCACCGCTTCAAATACCTGAAATATGCCCTGGCGCTGATCCTGATCTTCGTCGGTGGCAAGATCTTCACCGTCGACATGCTGGGCAAGATGCCGGCGGAGTTGTCGCTGGCGGTCACTTTCGGCCTGCTGCTGGGCGGCGTGCTCTACTCGCTGTGGCGCACGCGGCGCGACGGCGATAGGCTGGCGCGGGTAGGCGAGTAGCCCAGCATGACGATCGCCGGCGGCATGGACGACATCGAACACAGGATGGTGCGATTGCGGCGGCGCGACGCCAGCTACCGGCGCCTGCGCCGGCTGGCCAAGCTGATGGATTCCGCGATCACGGTGCCAGGACTGCGGCTGCGGATCGGCGCCGACGCCATCCTCGGCCTCGTTCCCGGCATTGGCGATGCGGCGTCCGGTCTGATCGGAGCCTATCTGATCTACGAGGCCCACCGGCTCGGCGCACCGAAGCGGGTGCTGGCGCGCATGGCGGCCAATCTGGCGCTCGACACTGCGGTCGGTTCGATTCCGGTTGCCGGCGACGTCTGGGACTTCTTCTTCCGCGCCAACGACCGCAACATGCAGATCCTGGCCCGCCATGTCGGCGGATTGCCGGTCGACCTGCCCTACGAAGAGGTCAGGTAGCGAGCCTCGCTCGCAGGGCGGTCGGAATCCGGCCGTCGATCGCGGCAAGGCCCGCACCAATCAAGGCCATGCCGGCGACCTGCGCGACGGTCAGCATCTCGCCGAGAACCAGGCAGCCCAGCAGAATGGCGCTGATCGGGATAAGGAAGGTCACCAGCAGCAGATTGACCGCGCCCGCCGCCGCCAGGATGCGGAAAAAGAGGTAGTAGGCCAGTGCCGTCGACAGCAGCGCCAGGCCGAGGATCGCGGCGAGCGCCGCTACGCCGGGCACAGGCATGGTCCAGGGCCGGTCGACCATGAGGGCGAGCGGCAGGATCAGCAGGCTGGACGCGCTGACCTGTCCCGCCGCCGTCGCCAGGGGCGCCACGCCCATCCGCTTGAAGCGGCGGCCGAACACGCCGGCGCAGGCATAGGACAGCGCCGCCGCCAGAATCGCCAGTTGCGCCAGCACGTCACGGCCCAGTTCGGCCACCGCCGCCGGGCCGATCATCACGACGACGCCAGCAATCCCGAGGAGAACGCCGACCAGCCTGGCGCGCGACAGGCGCTCATCCGCCGTCACGACATGCGCGACCAGCACGGTGAAGAGCGGCGTGGTGGCGTTGAGAATCGAGGCGAGGCCGCTGGCGATCTGCGTCTGCCCCCAGACGATCAGGGAAAACGGGATGGCATTGTTGAGCAATCCCATGCCGAAGAAGGCCAGCCAGGCATTCCGGTCCCATGGCATGGCCACACCGAGCATGCGCAAGGCCAGATGCAGGGCGAGGGCGGCGATCGTCACCCGCAGCAGCACGATGGTGAAGGGCGGCAGCTCGGCGACGGCCACGCCGACGAAGAAGAACGAGCCGCCCCAAAGGACGGAGAGCGCGATCAGCAAGACCCATTCGGTGGGTCCCATGCGCTGCGGGCTCGGAAATGCCACGGCCAACCTCTGCGACGTTCGCCGCAAGCTATTCCTGCGGCGGATCGCCGGCCTCCCGTTTCTTGCGCCAAAGAGAAACGGCGCGGTCCGGGGACCGCGCCGTTCGCTGATGGCTTCTTCTGCCGCTTCAGACCCATGGGCAGTTGGAATTGCCGCCGCCATAGGTCCAGCCGTCGGCATAGCGCTTCAGGCTGAAGGGCTTCAGCTCGTCCGGCAGCGGGCCGCCGAGCAGATGGCGCGCAGACAATTCGCCGACGCCGATCATCTTGAAGCCATGGTTGGAGTCCGCGATCATCCAGGCATTGTCCGCCGCCC
>DASZQC010000396.1:0-7822 GCA_035549815.1 Dongiaceae bacterium | reverse complement strand
AAGCAGGCCCGGCGCCGTTCCGGTCAAAGCCGTGGTTTGCACTGCGGAGTCCACGATTTGGATCGCTCGCACTTTGGATTTGCGTGCGACAGTGGTAGCACAGATCGGGAATCCGACAAGGTTAAGTTCAGGAGGATCGATGCTGGAGGATCTGGCCGGGCGCGTCGCGCTGGTCACCGGTGGCGCGACGGGCATCGGCGGCGCCATCTCGCGCGCCTATGGCAAGGCGCGGATGAAGGTGGCGGTCCATTACATGGCGGGCAAGGACGAGGCGGAGAAGGTCGCGGCGGACATTCGCGCCGCAGGCAGCGAGGCGCTGATTCTGCAAGCTGACATAACCCTGACGGGTGCCGCGGAGACGCTGGTGGCGGAGACGGTGGCAAAGTTCGGCCGGCTCGACGTGCTGGTGAACAACGCCGGCGGCCTGGTGGCGCGCACAATCGTGGGCCAGATCGATGACGGCTTCTACGACCGGGTGATGGACCTGAATGTCCGCTCGCTGGTCCACGCGGCGCAGGCGGCGGTGATGGCGATGAAACAGACCGGCGGCGGCTCGATCATCAATGTGAGCTCGATCTCCGCCCGCACCGGCGGATCGCCTGGCTCCAGCGTCTATAGCGGCGCCAAGGCCTTCGTCTCCACCTTCACCCGCTCGCTGGCGCGCGAGGCGGCGCCCGACAAGATCCGCGTCAACGCGCTGTCGCCCGGCACCATCGCCACCGCGTTCCATGAGCGCCACTCGACGCCGGACAAGCTGGAAGCGACGCGCAAGACGATCCCGCTGGGACGGCTGGGCGTTGCCGAGGATTGCGCCGGCGCCGCGCTGTTCCTGGCGTCGGATTCCATGTCCGGCTACGTCACCGGCCAGGTGATCGAGATCAACGGCGGGCAGTTGATGGCTTAGCCAGGAAGGCTACGCGGCCTTGTGACCCCGGCCGCTACGCGGCCTTGTGACCTTTGGCGCAGTCGGCGCACAGGCCCTGCACCTCGAGCGTCACGCGGGCGACGTTGAAGCCGGCGCGGCCGGCGCTGCTCTCGACCGCGCGCAGAATGGCCGGGTCGTTCAGCTCGATTGCCGCCTTGCAACGGTCGCAGATCAGGAACTGGGAGACGTGGCGCTCCTCCGGCCGGTCGCAGCCGACGAAGGCGTTCAGGCTCTCGATCTTGTGCACCAGCCCCTGGTCCAGCAGGAACTCCAGCGCGCGATAGACCGTCGGCGGCGCCGCGGCGCGGTCATCCTCCGCCCGCAGCATGTCCATGATGGCGTAAGCACCGACCGGCGCATGGCTGTTCCAGACCAGCTCCAGCACCCGGCGGCGCAGGGGCGTCATCTTGGCGCCACGCTCGGCACAGACACTGTCGGCCCGCTGCAGGGCGTCGTCGATGCAGTTCTGGTGGTCGTGGCTGTGGAATGCGTCGGTCATGTCATCGGGACTCAAATGGCCTCCTCTTAGTATAGGGACGCAGGGCTCCTCGGACGAGAGGGGTCCAGATGGCGCGGACCTGTGGAGCCAGTCAAAATAACGTATTTATTATGTGATTTATAGGCGCCCCTATCTGACGTGAGATTAACCACAAAACGATATGATTCTAAACACTTTCTGATGTTCGGGGATCGGCACTCAACGTGCCGCTATGTCAAAATCGCAGATACATTCACCAAAAGGAACTGTGGAATTCCGTTGACTTGCCTAAGTGGCTGACTTACCTACTCGGAAAAGGCCGGTCGCCCGGCTTTTCCACGGTTCTGGGTGTGGAATAGATGCGCAGCTTTCCTTTGTTCCTGAAGCTTCAGGGGCGGCCCGTGCTTCTCGCCGGCAATGGCGACGCGGCCGCGGCGAAGCTGCGCCTGCTGGCCGCCGCCGGGGCGCGGGTGCGTGTCTTCGCCGAAACGCCCAGCCCGGAATTGCGCGCGGCCGTCCGCGAACTCGGTGTCTCCTGGAACGCCGTTCCTGTCACCTCCGAAGATCTGCGGCATGTTGAATTGGTGTTCGGCGCTTATGGCCACGAAACCGGCGACGCGGCGCTCTCCGACCTCGCGCGCGGCATCGGCAAGCTGGTCAACATCGTCGACCGGCCCGAACTCAGCGATTTCACCATGCCGGCCATCGTCGATCGCGGCGAGATCGTGGTCGCCGTTTCCACCCATGGCGCATCGCCGGTGCTGGCGCAGCGTGTGCGCGCGGCGATCGAAAGCGTGCTGCCCCCGGCGCTCGGCCGCCTGGCGCGTTTCGCCCAGCGCTTCCGCTCCGCCATCCAGGCGCGCATCGAGGACAATCCCTCCCGCCGCCGTTTCTGGGACCAGGTGCTGTCCGGCCCGATCGGACAGGCGGTGCTGGCCGGCGACGAACGGCGCGCCGCGCGCGATTTGATCCGCGCCGTTAACCGCCACGAGCCGAAAGCCGAGACCGGGCATGTCAGCCTGGTCGGCGCCGGCCCGGGCGATCCGGAACTGCTGACCCTGCGCGCCGCCCGGGCACTGCGCGAGGCGGACGTCATCGTCTATGACAAGCTGGTCGACCCGTCGGTGCTGGATTATGCGCGCCGCGATGCGCGGCGCATCTATGTCGGCAAGAGCAAGGGCGATCACACTTTGCCGCAGCATGAGATCAACACGCTGCTGATCGCCGAGGCGAAGGCCGGCCGCCATGTGGTGCGGCTGAAGGGCGGCGATCCCTTCGTGTTCGGCCGCGGCGGCGAGGAGATGGACGCGCTGCTCGCCGCGCAAGTGCGCGTCGACGTGGTGCCGGGCATCACCGCGGCCACCGGCTGCGCGGCCTATGCCGGCTTCCCGCTGACCCATCGCGATCATGCGTCCAGCGTGACCTTCGTCAGCGGCCAGTCGAAGGACGGCGTCGCCGAGCTGGATTGGCAGGCGCTCGCCAACAGCCGCCAGACCATCGTCGTCTATATGGGCCTGAGCGTGGCCGGCGAGATTGCCGGCAAGCTGATCGGCGCCGGCCTGTCGCCCACGACGCCAATCGCCATCATCGAGAACGGCACGCGCTGGGACCAGCGCGTGGTGAAGGGCGAATTGAACCGGGTCACCGAACTGGTGCGCGATCACGGTATTGCGGCGCCCGCGCTGCTGGTGATCGGCGAGGTGACGCGCGCGGCGGAAGCCGGCCTCCGGGCGGAGCTCAAGGCCGTGGCGGAGTGAGGATGAAATGAACGCAGAGCCGCAAATGGTGACCGCCAACCGCCTGATCGACGGCGTGGTGGTCTACATGAAGGCCGACAAGGATTGGTCGGAGCACTTCGTCGACGGCGCGGTGTGGCCCGACAAGGAAAGCGCCGACAGCGCGCTGATCGCGAGCGAAGAAGCGGTCAAAGCGCGCCTGGTCGTCGGGCCTTATCTCTTCGACGTCGCCCTGACCGATGCGGGGCCGAAACCTGTGAGTGCCAGAGAGCGTATCCGCGCCACCCATCTGCCGACCTTCGAGCCCGAGGTCGGCTCCTGGACCGGGCGCATTTCGGACTAGAGTGAACATGTATCGTTACGACGAATTCGACGCCACCATCGTCAAGGAGCGGGTCAATCAGTTCCGCGGCCAGGTCGCGCGCCGCCTGGCGGGCGAGCTGACCGAGGACCAGTTCCGGCCGCTGCGGTTGAAGAACGGCCTCTACCTGCAGCTCCACGCCTACATGCTGCGGGTCGCCATTCCCTATGGCGTGCTGTCCTCGAAGCAGATGCGCAAGCTTGCCTTCATCGCGCGGCGCTACGATCGCGGCTTCGGCCATTTCACCACCCGCCAGAACATCCAGTACAACTGGCCGCAATTGGGCGAGGCGCCGGAGATCCTGGAGCATCTGGCCGAGGTCGAGATGCACGCCATCCAGACCAGCGGCAATTGCATCCGCAACGTCACCTCCGACCAGTTCGCCGGCGTCGCCGCCGACGAGATCGAGGATCCGCGCATCTGGGCCGAGATCATCCGGCAATGGTCGACCTTCCACCCGGAATTCAGCTACCTGCCGCGCAAGTTCAAGATCGCGGTGACCGGCGCGCCGGACGACCGCGCCGCGGTGCGCGTGCATGACATCGGCATCCGC
Organism: Dongiaceae bacterium; assembly: GCA_035549815.1. Taxonomy (GTDB): domain Bacteria; phylum Pseudomonadota; class Alphaproteobacteria; order Dongiales; family Dongiaceae; genus Dongia_A. The sequence goes on along the minus strand of DASZQC010000396.1, from coordinate 3,769 downwards.
ATCGTGAAGAACGCGGCGGGCGAGGTGGGCTTCGAGATCTGGGTCGGCGGCGGCCTGGGCCGCACGCCCATCATCGGCGTCGCCATCCGCAAGTTCCTGCCCAAGGAGCATCTGCTCTCGTATCTCGAGGCGATCCTGCGGGTCTACAACCTGCTCGGCCGGCGCGACAATATCTACAAGGCACGCATCAAGATCCTGGTCCAGGCGACCGGCGGCGAGAAGTTCGCCGCGGCGGTCGAGGAGGAGTGGGAGAAGATCAAGGACGGCCCGCTGCATTTGCCGCAGGCCGAGATCGACCGCATCCATCAGTATTTCGCGCCGCCGGCCTACGAGAAGCTGGACGACAACGACCCGGCCTTTGAGACCGCGAAGCTGGAGAACCCGGATTTCGCCCGCTGGGTGCGCACCAACAGTGTGCGCCACCGCGTGCCGGGCTACATCATCGCCAATGTCTCGCTGAAGCCGGAGGGCGGCGCGCCGGGCGACGCCTCGGCCGACCAGATGGACCTGCTGGCCGACCTCGCCGACGAGTTCTCGCTGAACGAGGTGCGGGTGACGCACCATCAGAACATCGTGTTCCCGAACGTGCGCAAGCGCGACCTGTTCGCGTTGTGGCAGAAGCTGCGCCCGGCCAAGCTGGCGACGCCGAACCTGGGCTTCATCAGCGACATCATCGCCTGCCCGGGGCTGGACTACTGCAATCTGGCCAACGCGCGCTCGATACCGGTGGCGCAGCGCCTGTCGCGCCATTTCAGCGACCCGCGCAAGCTGGAGGATATCGGCGATCTGCGCCTCAACATCTCCGGCTGCATCAATGCCTGCGGCCACCACCACGTCGGCCATATCGGCATCCTCGGCGTCGACAAGCAGGGCCAGGAATTCTACCAGGTGACCCTCGGCGGCTCGTCGAAGGACGATGCTTCGCTCGGCAAGATCGTCGGCGCGGCCTTCTCCGAGGACGACATCGTGCCGGCCATCGACACGATCATCGAAACTTATCTCAGCCAGCGCAGCGACAAGAGCGAGCGGTTCCTCGATTTCTTCCGCCGCGTCGGCGTTGACCCCTTCAAGGAGGCCCTCTATGGCCCTGCTCCAGCACGGCGCCCTGTAGCCGAATAACTGGCGCTTCGTCGGCGACGACGCGGCGGTCCCGTCCGACGGCCCGGTGACCGTCAGCCTGAAGCGCTGGCTCGGCGAAGGCGAGACCCTGCGCGGCCGCAACGAGCCCGTCGGCGTGCGCCTCAAGAACGATGAATCGCCTCTGGCGTTGAGCCAAGACGACCTGCTGCGCCTTGCCGTGATCGAGGTCGAGTTCCCGAAATTCACCGACGGCCGCGCCTTCTCCCAGGCGCGCATCCTGCGGGACAAGCTCGGCTACAAGGGCGAGGTTCGCGCGGTCGGCACGATCCTGCGCGACCAGTATTTCTACATGACCCGCTGCGGCATCGATTCCGTCGAGCTGCCGGAAGGCAAGTCGGCCGACGGCTACCTCGCCGCGCTCAAGGAGTTCAGCGCCTGGTACCAGCCGGCCTCCGACGGCCGCGTCACGGTGCTGGAGTTGCGTCACCCGGCGAAGGCCAATAGAAAGGGCGGGGCCGCCCAGGTCAGCCAGACGGTGGCGGCGCACTCCGCCTAAGGACCGCCCTATCTTCGACGCCAAGATTACGCCGTATCGCCTTCTGCGCCGGTCGGAGCTGCCCTCCGATACGATGGCGATGGCTGAGTTCCTGATCGGCAAGATCCTGGTGCGCGACGCACCGGAGGGCCGCACCAGCGGCCGCATCGTCGAGACCGAGGCCTATCCCCTCGGCGATTCCAGTTCGCACGCCTATAACGGCGAGACGACGAGGGTGCGCTCCATGTTCCTGGAGGAGGGGCGCGGCTATGTCTATTTCACCTATGGCGCCCATTTCTGCTTCAACGTCAGTTCCGAGCCCAAGGGCATCGGCGCCGGCGTGCTGATCCGCGCGCTGGAGCCGCTGGAAGGCATCGAGCTGATGCAGCGCCGCCGCGGCACCGCCAAGCTGCTCGACTTGACGCGCGGCCCGGGGCGCGTCGCATCCGCCATGGCGATCGACCGCGCCGTGGACGGCATCGACCTCTGCGTCGAGGGGCCGCTCTGGCTGGCGAGCGGCGACCTGGCGGTGGGGCGCATCCGCAAGAGCCGCCGCATCGGCATCAGCCGCGAGGCGCACCGCCTGCGCCGCTTCTACGAGCGCGGCAATCCTCACGTCAGCGGCCCGAAACACCTGTCGCCGTAAAGCAGAGCGCAACCAGAGTTGCCCACATGACTCGATCGGACTCCCTCCACCGGAACGGGGGAGGGAAGGGTGGGGGCAGCGAGCGAAGATTGCTGGGTAGCGAGGCGCGGCTGCCCCCTCCCTAACCCTCCCCCATTCTGGTGGAGGGGATTGCAGCGAGCCGAATAAATTGGCCCTAGCGTTCAGCCCTTCGCCGCCTTGTAGGCGGCCAGCATCTCCTGCACGAGGATGCCGTCGATGGTCATGCCGACCAGCAGGCAATCCTGAATCGCCAGATTGCTGAGATTCGCGTCGGTGATGCGGCCGTTGGACAGGTTCACGTTGTTGATCGTGGTGTTCGCCATATTGGCGTCGTCGATGCGCGCATTGGTCAGGTTGGCGCGGGTGATCTTGGCGACCGACAGGTTGATGTTGTTGAAATGCGTGTTCGACATGTTGACGTCGTCGAATTCCGAATTCGGCAGCACGCTTTTCGTGACTTTCAGTTCGTCGCGCTTCTCGTGAAGTTCCATCGTTGCAGTTCCTGCTGATTGTTGCCGCATCGAGTCCATTGGCTGCGGCATGCCAAATCCAATCGCGCCGTCTTAAGAAATAGAGCCGCGGTCGCGCACTTTTTGTCAACCTCACACACGTGTAGGGCGGATGGAATGATTGTGAACGGGCGCACAGTATCCGGCTGAGCTTTGCTTGACGATCCCGTTTCGCCTGGGCAATGGTTTGCGCATACAGGGTTGCGCCTTTTCACATATTTTAGCGCTGGTCTTCGCTCTTTCCTGCAACAACTTGCCGGGGGCACGGACATTATGGGCAGTTCGTCGAAATTCTTCGTGGCGCGCACGGCCATCGTGCTGGCGCTGCCGTTGCTGCTGTCCTCGTGCGATATCTTTGACCGCTGGTTCGGCGACACGGCGGAGGACGAGGCGACGCAGGCCGGCCTGACGGAAAAGGACTTTCCGCACGCGGACGAAGATTACTTCCATGACATGGACAACGGGATCCAACTGACGCCCGACGAGGTGCAGGGCCGCAACATGTGGCTGGTGTGGAGCGGCGGCAACGATCGCTTCTGGGACACGATGAGCAAGCCGACCTTGGGCGGCTTCGATCTGCTGAAAATCATCGCGCCGCCGCCGGGCACCGACATGGAACGCCCGCTGCGCTGGAACTCGCTCGGCCTGGTGAACGAGCCGTGCTTCGACCCGGCGCTCCCCGACGGCGATCCGTCGCGCTTCGGCCTGCGGCTCGACATGCGGCGCGGCGATTGCCCGGCCGATCCCTTCGCCAATGCGGAGAAATATCCGGGCGTGAAGATCGGCGCCCGCGGCACGACCTTCGCGGACGGCACCGAGTTTCCCGTCGGCTCCTTCTATGGCGAGCCGACCGGCATCCTTGGCCTGCGCCTGTTCACCAATCCGGACTTCAACGAGGAAGCCAAGGCGAAGTGGGATCCGAAGCGCTATTACAACGATCCCGCTTATTACAGCGATCCGCGCCTGGTGCGGCCGTAC
>DASZQC010000395.1:0-5733 GCA_035549815.1 Dongiaceae bacterium | reverse complement strand
AGAAAAAAGGCTGGACCGGGCAACAGCCGCTGCCCGGCGGCGAGTTCCCGACCGATGGCGTCGCGGCGCAGGTGGAGGGGCTGCTGCAGCGTTACCCTTTTTTGGCGCGCGCCCACGCCACGCGATTGGTGCGCGCTTATGGCACCAAGGCGAAGGACCTGCTGGGCAATGCGCGCAGCGCGGCCGACCTGGGGCGCGATTATGGCGCCACCATCACCGATGCCGAACTGGATTACCTGATGCGCGAGGAGTGGGCCGAGCGCGCGGAAGACGTATTGTGGCGGCGCAGCAAGCTGGGCCTGCGCGTGAGCGCGGAACAGGCCGCCACGATTGACGCCGCGATGCTGGCACGACGCGCCGGTGCCATGCGCGCCGGCGCGGTGGGTGAATAGGGAAGAGGAGGTTGCGAGAGACGCTGCGACTTCGGTGATCTCAAAGGATTGGCCGCGCGGTTGCCCGCTGCCCGGCCGATGAACGAACCCGCAAACGTGCCCGCGGGGGGTGCATAGGGCAGGGAGAAATGGTCGCTCGGTCGGCAATGTGCGCTCCGGTCGAACGCCACGAACTCTAAAAGGCGCACTTGAGGAGGAAGCGATCATGGCGATACGTAACAGCGTGTCGTTGGCTGTCTTGATGCTGGCCTGGGGAGTGACACCCGCGCTGGCCGATATGGCGGCTGCCGAAAAATGGGTGAACGACGAGTTCCAGCCCTCCACGCTCTCCAAGGAAGAGCAACTGAAGGAGATGCAGTGGTTCATCGATGCGGCGAAGCCTTTCGCCGGCATGGAGATCAACGTGCTGTCGGAGACGATCCCGACGCACGAATATGAATCCAAGGTCCTGACCAAGGCCTTCGAGGAAATCACCGGCATCAAGGTCAACCACCAGCTCCTCGGCGAAGGCGAAGTGGTGCAGGCCGTGCAGACGCAGATGCAGACCAACCGCAATCTGTACGACGGATACATCAACGATTCCGACCTGATCGGCACGCATTCGCGCCTACAGAGCGCGGTCAACCTGACCGACTTCATGGCGGGCGAGGGCAAGGACGTCACCAATCCGGGCCTCGACATCGACGACTTCATCGGTAAGTCCTTCACCACCGGCCCGGACGGCAAACTGTGGCAGTTGCCCGACCAGCAGTTCGCCAACCTGTACTGGTTCCGCAAGGACTGGTTCGACCGGAAGGATCTCCAGGCCGCCTTCAAGAAGAAGTACGGCTACGACCTCGGCGTGCCGGTGAATTGGTCGGCCTATGAGGACATCGCCGAATTCTTCACCAACGACGTGAAGGAGATCGACGGTGTCCGCGTCTATGGCCACATGGATTACGGCAAGCGCGCGCCGGACCTCGGCTGGCGCATGACCGATGCGTGGCTCTCCATGGCCGGCTCGGGCTCGCCCGGCCTGCCGAACGGCCGCCCCATCGACGAATGGGGCATCCGTATGGAGGAAGGGTCGTGCAACCCGGCGGGCGCCACCGTGGCGCGCGGCGGCGAGACCAACGGCCCGGCTTCGGTCTATGCCATCGCCAAGTGGGACGAATGGCTGCGGAAATATGCGCCTCCGGGCGCTGCCGACTACGACTTCTACCAGTCGCTGCCGGCCCTCAGCCAAGGCAACGTGGCCCAGCAGATCTTCTGGTATACCGCCTTCACCGCTTCGATGGTGGCGCCGAAGAGCGAGGGCAACAACACCGTGGACGACAGCGGCACGCCGCTGTGGCGCATGGCGCCGTCGCCGCACGGCCCGTACTGGAAGGAAGGCCAGAAGCTCGGCTACCAGGACACCGGTTCCTGGACGCTGTTCAAGTCGACCCCGCTCGAGAACCGCAAGGCGGCCTGGCTCTATGCCCAGTTCGTCACCTCGAAGACGGTCGACGTGAAGAAGAGCCATGTCGGCCTGACCATCATTCGTGACAGCACCATCCGCCACGAATCCTTCACCGAGCGGGCGCCCAAGCTGGGCGGCCTGGTCGAGTTCTACCGGTCGCCCGACCGCGTGAACTGGACCCCGACCGGCATCAACGTTCCCGACTATCCGAAGCTCGCCCAGTTGTGGTGGGAGAATATCGGTGACGTGAATTCCGGCGCCTTCACGCCGCAGGAAGCCATGGATCGCCTGGCGGAGCAGATGGACGACATCATGGCCCGCATGCAGGCCGCCGACGAGGCGAACAAGACCTATGGCGGCTGCGGTCCGCGGCTCAACGAGCCGAAGGATCCGGCGGAATGGCTGGGCAAGCCGAACGGCCCCCATGCCAAGCTCGACAACGAGAAGCCGAAGGGCGAGACCATCGCCTATGACGAGCTGGTGAAGCGCTGGCAGAGCCAGTAATCGCCCACCCGCTTTTCGTGCTAAAGTCCTGGACGGCGCCCCTGGAGACCCGAAGTCTCCGGGGGCGACCGGACAGCATCGGACATGATTTCGGGGCGATGCGGTAGCGAATGACTCTCGAACTCAAGAACATCAGTAAGAGCGTCGGCGGGGAGGTGCATATCCACCCCACCAGCCTGGCGTTGCAGGAAGGCTCGTTCAACGTCCTGCTCGGCACCACGCTGGCCGGCAAGACGACGCTGATGCAGTTGATGGCGGGCCTGGACCGTCCCAGCAGCGGCGAAATCTGGTTCAAGGGCCAGAACGTCACCGGCGTCGCGGTGCAGAAGCGCAACGTCTCCATGGTCTATCAGCAATTCATCAATTACCCGCATCTGTCGGTTTATGAGAACATCGCCTCGCCGCTGCGCGTCGGCGGCTATGACGATGCCAAGATCAAGCAGCGCGTCGGCTCGGCCGCGGAGCTCCTGCGCCTGACACCGATGCTGCAGCGCAAGCCCTCGGAGCTGTCCGGCGGCCAGCAGCAGCGCACGGCGATCGCCCGCGCCCTGGTCAAGGATTCCGAGCTGATCCTGCTCGATGAGCCTCTGGCCAACCTGGATTACAAGCTGCGCGAAGAACTGCGCGACGAGCTGCCGCGCCTGTTCGCCGACCGCCATTGCATCGTGGTCTATGCCACGACGGAACCGACCGAGGCGTTGCTGTTCGGCGGCCATACCGCGACCTTGCATGAGGGGCGCGTGACCCAGTTCGGCCCAACTTCGACCATCTATCGCAACCCGAGCGATCTGTTGAGCGCGCAGGTTTTCTCCGATCCGCCGCTGAACACCGCGCCGGCGACCAAGTCCGGCGGCCGCATCCATCTGAACGGCGGCACGAGCTGGCAGGCCGGTGGCAATCTGGCGAACGTGCCGGACGGCAGCTACACGCTGGGCATCCGCGCGCATCACATCACGCCGCACCAGCAGAATGGCACTGGAATCAGCATCGAGGGGCGTGTGCTGGTGGCGGAATTGAGTGGCTCGGAGAGCGTGCTGCATTTCGATTTCCACGGCAGCACCTGGATCTCGCAGTCGCACGGAATCCATCCTTATGTGGTGGGCGAGCCGGTGCGCGTCTTCATGGATGCCGGCCGCTGCTTCCTGTTCGGCGCCGACGGCAAGCTGGTCGGGGGGCGGGAATAATGGCCAGGATCACCCTCGACACGTTGCGCCATGCCTATATGGCCAACCCGCAGAAGCCCGACGATTGGGCCCTGAAGGAAATGAGCTTGGAGCTGGACGATGGCGGCGCCTACGCGCTGCTTGGCCCGTCCGGCTGCGGCAAGACCACCTTGCTGAACCTGATCTCCGGCCTGCTGAAGCCGACGCACGGGCGCATCCTGTTCGACGGCAAGGACATCACCAACGCGACGCCGGAGGAACGCAACATCGCCCAGGTGTTCCAGTTCCCGGTCGTCTACGACACGATGAAGGTCTACGACAATCTGGCCTTTCCATTGCGCAATCGCGGCGTGCCGGAGGGCGAGATCGATGCGCGCGTGCGCGAGATCGCCGGGATGCTGGATCTGTCGCACACGCTCGATAAGCGGGCCAAGGGCCTGACCGCCGACGGCAAGCAGAAGATCTCGCTGGGCCGCGGCCTGGTGCGCTCCGACGTTAATGTCATCATGTTCGACGAGCCGTTGACCGTCATCGACCCGCATCTGAAATGGGTGCTGCGCTCCAAGCTCAAGGAGCTGCACCAGCGCATCCGCCGCACCATGATCTATGTGACCCACGACCAGACCGAGGCGCTGACCTTCGCCGATCGGGTGGTGGTGATGAACAAGGGCGAGGCGGTGCAGGTCGGCACGCCGGTGGAGCTGTTCGAGCGGCCGGCGCACACCTTCGTCGGGCATTTCATTGGCTCGCCCGGCATGAACGTGCTGCCCTGCGCGATCGAGAATGGCCGCGCCACCTTCCTGGGCCAGCCGATCGCCACGGCGGGCGACATCGAGGTTCCAGCGGGCGAGGGCGGGCTGGAGCTGGGCATCCGGCCTGAATTCATCAGGTTCGATGGCGGTGCCGGCATTCCGGTTGAAGTGACCAAGGTCGCCGATGTCGGCCGCTTCCGCATTGTCGAGACCCGTCATCGCGACCATCGCATCAAGCTGCTGGTGCCCGAGGGGCAACCGGTGCCGAGCGGATCGGCTGCCCTTCGCTTCGATCCCCAGCACACGCATCTCTACCGCGACGGCTGGCTGGTGCAGTGAGGAAACAGGCGCATGTATAAGCAGCTCAACCAGAAAGCCTGGCTCCTGGTCGCTCCGGTGGTGGTCCTGGTGGCGTTCAATGCCATCATCCCGCTGATGACGGTGGTCAATTACTCGGTGCAGGAGACGTTCGGCGACAACATGTTCTTCTGGGCCGGCGTGCAGTGGTTCGAGCAGGTGCTGCATTCCAGCCGCTTCCACGATGCGCTGCTGCGCCAAATCCTGTTCACGGCGCTGGCGCTGTTCATCGAGGTGCCGCTGGGCCTGATCGTCGCGCTCGCCATGCCGCGCAAGGGCGTGTGGGTGTCCGTGTGCCTCGTCACCATGGCGCTGCCGCTGCTCATTCCCTGGAACGTGGTCGGCGCGATGTGGAACATCTTCGCGCTGCCCGACATCGGCCTGATGGGCAAGGGGCTGAACGCGCTCGGCTTCGACTTCAACTACACGCGCCAACCGTTCAGCGCCTGGTTCACCGTGGTGCTGATGGATGTCTGGCACTGGACGTCGCTGGTCGTGCTGCTGTGCTATGCCGGCCTGGTGTCGATCCCCAACGACTACTACCAGGCCGCCAAGATCGACGGCGCCAGCGCCTGGTCGGTGTTCCGCTACATCCAGTTGCCGAAGCTCAACCGCGTGCTGACCATCGCGATCCTGCTGCGCTTCATGGATTCCTTCATGATCTACACGGAGGTGATCGTGTTGACCGGCGGCGGGCCGGGCAATTCCACCACCTTCCTGTCGATCGACCTGGTGAAGACGGCGCTCGGCCAGTTCGACCTCGGCCCGGCGGCGGCGATGTCGCTGATCTATTTCCTGATCATCCTGCTGCTGAGCTGGCTGTTCTATACCCTCATGACCCGGAACGAGGAGGCGAAGTGATGCGCAAGCGCTCGCTGATCCCGATCGTCTACATCGTCTTCCTGATGCTGCCGATCTATTGGCTCGTCACCATGTCGTTCAAATCGACCAACGAGATCCTGGGCGGCTTCACCTTGTGGCCGCGCGATTTCACGTTGGCCAACTATGCCGTCATCTTCACGGACTCGACCTGGTACATGGGCTATGTCGCCTCGCTCGAGTACGTGATCCTGAACACCGTGCTGTCGGTCGCGGTGGCGTTGCCGGCGGCCTATGCCTTTTCG
>DASZQC010000394.1:0-4507 GCA_035549815.1 Dongiaceae bacterium | reverse complement strand
CCAGGTGGGTGCCGAAGCGGTCGGCGCTTTCCGCCGCCACCTGGTTGGCGCGCTTGGCGTGCGCCTCCAGCTCTTCGCCCAGATTCTTGGTGCGGGTCTCCAGCGCCTGGACCAGCTCGGACAATTTGCCGTGCTGCTCGCGCCAGGTCTCGCTCAGGGACATGGTGTGCAGCGACATGCGCTGGCGCAGCGCGTCGCCGGCATGCTCGGCGGAAACGATCAGCTCGTCCTTCTGCTCGGCGATGCGGGCGCCCAGCTTCTCCATGCGGCCGTCGATCGCCTTGTCCAGCTCGCCGATGCGGTTCTCCTGCGCCGTCACGTGATCGGCCAGGCGCTGGCCCGCTGCGTCGACCAGGGCGTTCATGCGCTCCGACTGTTTCTCCACCGAGGCGGCGAGGCGCAGATTGCGCTGGTCCGCTTCGGTCAGGTGCTGGTCGATCTTCTGCGCTTCCTTGCGCAGCAATTCGGCGAACTGGCCGGCGCCGCGATTGGCGGCGGCTTCCAGCCGCGTCTCCTGGCCCTCGATCAGCTTCACCAGCTCCTCGCCCTTCTTGTGGGTGAGGTCGGCCAGTTCCGCCAGCTTGGTCTCGTGATTGTCGATATGGGCGCGGAAGCGCTGGGAGGCGGCATCGGCGGCCAGGGTCATGCGGCCGCCCTGCTGATCCACCAACTGCTGCAGCTCCGTCGTCTGCTTCGCCGCGGCATCGGCCGAGGCGGCGATGATCGCCTTGAACTCGCCGATCTTGTCGGCCAGCGCGCGCGCGGAATCGATCGCCGCCTCGCCCAACTGCTTGCTGTGATCGTCGAGCGCGGAACGCATGCTCTGCTGCCGCTCGCCCAGGCGGTCGGCGGCGGATTGCGCCATGGCGCTGACATCCTCGGCCAGCCGGTCGAAGGCCTGGCGAAACTGCTCGGCCGCCAAGGTGGCGGCGCCGCTGAGCCGTTCCACTTGCGCGCGGCTCGCCTGCTCCAGCACCGCATTGTCGGCGGCGCAACGTTCGGCGGCGGCGACCGCGGAATCGGCGAGGCGGGTCAGTTGCGACCCCATCTGCTCGGCGGCGGCGCGGATCGTGGCCGCCAGGCCGTCGCTGTGATCGGTGAAGTGGCGCTGCGCCTCGCTGGTCTTGCGCACCAGGTCGGCCATGGTCGAGGCGGCCATCCCGCCCAACGTGTCCTGGTGCCGCTTCAGCGCGTTGGCCAGGCGCTGCGCGCCTTCGTCCGCCGCCAGCAGTAAATCGGCGCGATGCTTGTCGATGCCTTCGACCAGCTTCTCGTAGCGATGGTCGATGTTGCGCATCGCCTCGCCCAGGCGCTCCTGCTCGGCGGTCGATTTCTCTTCCAGCGCGCGGTTGTGGCCGGCGATGGCGAGGCCGAGCTGCGAGGAGACGGAAGCGATGGCGCGCTCCAGCTCCTTGAAGCGCGTGTCGGCCTGCTTCTGCGCGGCTTCGACGGCGGCGATCTCCGCCTTGGCCGCGTTGCGCACGCTCTCCGTCGTCGCGTTGGCGGCACTCTGCAAGGCGGCGATCTGGTCGTTGAGCTTCGTCGTCACCTGCGTATGGGTCGCGGCGGCAGTGACCGCCGCGGCCTCCATCGCCTCGCCGCCGCGCTTCAGATCCTGCTGGAACTGGCTGGTCAGCTCGGCGGCGCGGTTGCGGCTGTCCTCCATGGCTTTCGCCATGCTGGCAGCGCCTTGACTGAGCGAGACACGGACCTGCTCTTGCATGTCACCGACCTGGCCCTTCAACTGGTCGATGGCGCCCTGCAAGGCGGATTCCAGCGCGCCGGTCTGGGCGGTGGCGGCCTGCATCAGCGACTGGTTCTGGCGGCGGCTGGAATCGGTCGCCGCGTCGATGCGGCCGGCCAATTCGTCCATATGTTCCTGGAAGCGGCCGATGCTCTTGTCGATGGCGTCGCCCAGGCGGTCCGATTGCGTCTCCACCGCGTCGCGCACGGAGGAGCCGTGATCCAGGATGCGGTCGACGATGCCGGTGATCTCGTCGCGCTTCACCTCCAGCGCCTGGGTGATGCGCGCGGCGCTTTCCGCCGCCGCCTGGCCCAGGGCCTCGGCCTGGTCCTTGCCGGTCTGGCGTAGTTCGGCGCGCTGCTTCTCCACGACCGCGATCATCTCGGAGAGGACGCGGCGCTGCTCGGCGAGCGTGGTCTCCACCTCCTGCGTGCGCGAGCGCGCGGCCTTGGCGGCGGTGTCGAGGTCGCTGGCCTGGGAACGGAACAAGGCGCGCGTACCGTCCAGGGCGGCGGCCGCCTCTTCGGTGGCGAGGCGCAATTCGGCCGCCTGCCGGCGCAGGCTTTCGGCGGTGGATTGCAGGCGATGCTCGGCGGCGGAATCGGGGAAGGTCAACTCCGCCAGGCGCGCGGCGAGCTTGTCGTTGTAGTCGCGGATCTCGCGCCCGCGCATGAGATGGATGGCGATCAGCCAGAGGAGCAGCGGCGGCGCGACGATGCCGGCGACGACCGCGCCCAGTTCGTGCGGCAGCAGCCCGGCCAACCCGTCCAGCCCCACGTAATCCATCACGTAGGAGCCGACCAGGATCAGCCATAGCAGGGTCAATGCGCCGGCGGCGAACCCCCAGATCCGCCGATCGCTGAAAACGCCCATTACGCATCCTCCCTCGTGGCCGGGCTAGGTGCCCCCTCCGGCCCCGCGGGACCGGCCGGCCACTCCTGTCAATTCAGGCGGCTTTGCGCTGGCGCCGGATCAGGCCCAGGATCTCCGCCGCCGCCTTCGGTATGTTGGTGCCGGGGCCGAAGATTGCCGCCACCCCGGCTTTTTTCAAGAACTCATAATCCTGGGTCGGGATCACCCCGCCGGTCACCACCAGGATGTCGCCCGCCCCTTCCGCCTTCAGCGCCTCGATCAGCTGCGGGACCAATGTCTTATGTCCGGCCGCCTGGCTAGAGACCCCGATCACATGGACATCGTTTTCAATGGCTTGACGGCAGGCCTCCTCCGGCGTCTGGAACAGGGGCCCGATATCGACATCGAAGCCGAGGTCGGCGAAGGCAGTGGCGATGATCTTGGCCCCGCGGTCATGGCCGTCCTGGCCTAGCTTCACCACCAGCAGGCGCGGCCGACGGCCCTCCGCCTGCAGGAAGCTCTGCACCTCGCCCTGGATGGCGTGGAAATCCGGATCGTTGCGATAGGCCGCGCCATAGACACCGGCGATGGAGCGCACCTCCGCCTTGTGGCGGGAATAGATGCTTTCCAACGCGCCCGAGACTTCGCCCACGGTCGCGCGGGCGCGCATCGCGGCGATGGACAGTTCCAGCAGGTTGCCGCCACCGCTTTTCGCCGCCTGGGTCAGCGCGTCGAGCGCCGCCGCGACTTTCCCAGCGTCGCGGTCGCGCTTCACCTTTTCCAGGCGCGCGATCTGCTGGGCGCGCACTTTGCTGTTGTCGATGTCGAGGACGTCGATGTCGGCCTTCAAGCCGGACTGGTATTTGTTGACGCCGACGATCACATCCTCGCCGCGATCGACCCGCGCCTGGCGCCGCGCGGCAGCCTCCTCGATGCGCAGTTTCGGCATGCCGGATTCGACCGCCTTGGTCATGCCGCCCAGGGCTTCGACTTCGGCGATCAGCTTTTCCGCTTCCGCCACCAGGGAGGCGGTCAGGCTTTCGACGTAATAGGACCCGCCGAGCGGATCGATGACATGCGGAATGCCGCTCTCTTCCTGGATGATGAGCTGCGTGTTGCGCGCGATCGCCGCGCTGGCCGGCGTCGGCAAGGCAATGGCTTCGTCGAGCGCGTTGGTGTGCAAGGACTGGGTGCCGCCCAGCACAGCGGCCAGCGCCTCGATCGTGGTGCGCACCACGTTGTTGTAGGGATCCTGCTCGGTCAGCGACACGCCGGAGGTCTGGCAATGGGTGCGCAGCGCCAGCGATTGCGGGTCCTTGGCATCGAAGCCCCGCATCAGCTTCGCCCACAGGAAACGCGCGGCGCGCAGCTTGGCGATCTCCATGAAGAAGTTCATGCCGATGGCGAAGAAGAACGACAAACGCGGCGCGAATTCGTCGACCTTCAAGCCCTTCGACAAAGCGGCGCGGACATATTCCATGCCGTCGGCCAACGTGAAGGCCAACTCCTGCACGGCGGTCGCGCCGGCCTCCTGCATGTGATAGCCGGAGATCGAGATGGAGTTGAATTTCGGCATGCGCTGCGCCGTGTATTCGATGATGTCGGCGACGATGCGCATGGAGGGTGCGGGCGGATAGATGTACGTGTTCCGCACCATGAACTCTTTCAGGATGTCGTTCTGGATGGTGCCGGAAAGCAGCTCCTGCTTCACCCCCTGCTCTTCGCCGGCGACGATGAAGCTCGCCAGAACGGGGAGCACCGCGCCGTTCATGGTCATCGACACCGACATCTTCTCGAGCGGGATGCCGTCGAACAGGATCTTCATGTCCTCGACGGAATCGATGGCGACACCGGCCTTGCCGACATCGCCGACCACGCGCGGATGGTCGGAATCGTAACCGCGATGGGTGG
>DASZQC010000393.1:0-5308 GCA_035549815.1 Dongiaceae bacterium | reverse complement strand
TTCAAGATCACTGTCGCCATCGACAAGGCCGCCAAGACGCTGACCGTCTCCGACAACGGCATCGGCATGAACCGGGACGAGCTGATCTCGCATCTCGGCACCATCGCCCGCTCCGGCTCGGCGCAATTCGTCCAGGCCCTGGAAGAAGGCGACAAGAAGAAGGACGTCTCGCTGATCGGCCAGTTCGGCGTCGGCTTCTATGCCGCCTTCATGGTCGCGGACACGGTCACCGTGGTCAGCCGCAAGGCGGGCGAGACCCAGGCCTGGAAATGGGTCAGCGACGGCAAGGGCGAGTTCGAGGTCGGCGAAGCCGACCGTGCGTCACGTGGGACCGACGTCATCCTGCACATCAAGAAGGATGCCGAGGAATTCCTGGACAAGGCGCGGGTCAGCGCCATCGTCACCAAATATTCCGACCACATCGCGCTGCCGATCCAGCTCATCGAGGGCGATCAGGAGGAGAAGATCAACCAGGCCGCAGCCTTGTGGACGCGGCCGAAATCCGAGATCACCGAGGATCAGTACCGCGATTTCTACCGCCACGTCGCACACGCCTTCGACGAGCCGTGGGGCATCTTGCATTTCAAGGCCGAGGGCAAGATCGAATATACCGGCCTGGTCTTCATTCCCGCCTCCAAGCCCTATGATTTGTTCCACCCCGACCGCAAGCAGTCGCTGAAGCTCTATGTGAAGCGCGTCTTCATCACCGACCATTGCGAGGAATTGCTGCCGTCCTGGCTGCGCTTCGTGAAGGGCCTGGTCGATTCCGAGGATCTGCCGCTCAATATCAGCCGCGAGATGCTGCAGCAGAACCCGGTGCTGGCGAAGATCCGCGCCGGCGTGGTCAAGCGCGTGCTCGATTACCTGAAGAAGCAGGCGGAGAACGAGGCCGACAACTACGCCAAGTTCTGGGACAATTTCGGCGCCGTCCTCAAGGAAGGCATCTACGAGGACCATGAGAACAAGGAGGCGCTGCTGTCTCTCGCGCGCTTCCGCTCCACGAATGGCGATGCCCTGGTCAGCCTCGCCGATTATGTCGGCCGCATGAAGGAAGGCCAGAGTGCGATCTATTATCTGACCGCGGAATCCTTGGAGGCCGCGTCGCGCTCGCCGCAGCTCGAAGGCTATCGCGCCAAGGGCGTCGAGGTGCTGCTGCTGACCGACGGCATCGACGAGTTCTGGATTCCGGCGGTGAACGAATTCCAAGGCAAGCACTTCAAGTCCGTCACCCGCGGCGGCGCCGATCTCGATAGCGTCAAGAGCGAGGCGAAGCCGGGCGAAGAGAAGAAGCCGGAGCCGGCCGCCGCCGGCATCGACAACCTTCTCGCGCTGATGAAGCTGACCCTGAAAGACGTGGTGAAGGACGTGCGCCTGTCGCAGCGTTTGACTGACAGCGCGGTGTGCCTGGTCGCCGACGAGGGCGACCTGGACATGCGCCTGGCGCGCCTGCTGCAACAGCATAAGCGCCTCGACGCGCTGAGCCCCCGCGTGCTGGAGATCAACGGCTCGCACCCCGTCATCGCCGC
Source organism: Dongiaceae bacterium (assembly GCA_035549815.1). Lineage (GTDB taxonomy): Bacteria > Pseudomonadota > Alphaproteobacteria > Dongiales > Dongiaceae > Dongia_A. The sequence continues at coordinate 3,782 of DASZQC010000393.1, read as the reverse complement.
GCTGGCGAAGGCCGTCTCCGGCGGCAAGGGCGAGAGCGTCGCCGACGCCGCCTGGGTCCTGCTGGATCAGGCCCGCATCCAGGAAGGCGAAACCCTCCCCGACCCCAGCGCCTTCGCCAGGCGCCTGGGCGAAATGATGAGCAAGGCGTTCGGCTAGGCTGTCGCGCCGCCCCGCGCCGCGCTAGACTGATTGCGGCAACATATCGGGGGATGCATGTCTTGGGGCAGAGGGCTGGCGGTCTTGGCCGCCATGATCGCGCTGGCGGGCTGCGCCGGCGAAGGCACGAAACCCGCGACGACCTCGACGGAAGCCGCCAGAAGCTCTTGCGAGGCGTCGATCGCGCGCAAGGCCAGCATCTCCCGATGCGAGCGCTACGTGGAAATCGCCGTCGCCTCCGGCATCAAGAGCGACATCGCCGAAGCCTATCTGCTGCGCTCTTTCTGGCGCGAGTATAATGGCGACTTGCCCGGCGCCATCGCCGACGTCGACCTGGCGATCTCCGTCTGGCCGGCCTTCACCACGTCGAAGCGCCGCCGCGCCCAGTTGCAGGCCGAAAGCGGAGATTATGCCGCGGCACGCGCGGCCTTCGCTGCGCTCGAGGGGATCGATCCGGATCCGGGTTTCGACGAGCAGCTGGCGCTGATCGAATACGTGGACGGCGCGCGGGACAAGGCTCCGTCGCTGTTCCGCAGCTCGGCGACGTCCTATCGTGACCTGGACCACAACCCCGAGATGGCCGCGAACCTGGACTTCTACGCGGCGGTCGTTGAATCGGAACTCCACCATGGCGACCTGGCGCCGATCGCCGCCTTGAAGGACGAGGTCGCGCGGCGCAACAAGCTGCTGGAGCTGGTTTGGCGCCACCGGATGCGTGAGATCGACGATGCCGACTTGCTCCAGGCGGTGAAAGACCTTGGCGCGCCGATCACGGGTGCGCTGGCCTGCATGCCGCAATTCTCCATCGGGCACCGCAACATCGTCGAAGGCAACGAGGAAGCGGCATTGGCCGGGTTCCGCCAAGCGGCGCAAGCATGCGCTGCGTACGACTTCGAGTATCACGCCGCCACAGCCTGGCTGAGACAGCTCGGTGCCTAGCGCTTGCCGCGACAGGCGCACTAAGCAAGGCCGGCTTGTCGGAGCCGGCCTTGCGACGAAACTGCTGCAACGAGTTAGTTCGCTGGGTAGTAGTAATAGCGCGTCACCGGCACCAGGCGCGTACCCGCGGGATAGACCGGCGTCGTGCTGTAAACCGGCGCCGGCTGATAATAGACGACGGTCGGCGCCGGCTGCTGCACATAGACCACGCGCGGCTCCTTCTCCACATAGACCGTTCGGTTGTTCAGATTGGCGACCTCATGGTCGTTGCCTTTGCCATAGCGCTGTTCGGTCGTACCGCATCCGGCCAGCAAGGCCAGGCCGAGCACGCCGCTCAACGCCATCGTGAGAACGCGCGTTCGATTGCTCATCTCCAAGCTCCCAATCGCTTCATCCGTGGAGAATCAACCCCGGTGCCGGCGCTGGGTGCCGATGAAGGACGATTTACGGAGGAGCCGCGCGATTAAAATGCGTGCGCAAAAAGCCGCCCGCGCAATTGGACGGCTGCCCTCGACGAAACTTGTTCCAGAGACGCCCGAAAGGGCTTTAGCGCCGTTTGCGGACCCGGACCGGGATCGGCCGCAGCACCATCCGCTCGGTGCTCCAGGCGGCGGCGAAGAAATCGACCAGGGCGCGGAGGAAACCGAGTTCGGCCAGCCAGTTCAGCTTGCGGGAAAGGGTCGGCTTCGGGGCTTGGCCCTTGAATTCCAACATCTTCTTGCTCCTTCGCCGGACTTTGTCCGGCCACCCGGCGCGCAACGCGGCCAGACGTCCATGCTCACAGGCACTCTTTAAAAAGTAGTTGAAACCGGGCCCGGTTCCCATTCGGCCAAAAGTATAGGGTCGGAAGCCCTTTCTAGGCATTCACGCCCAGGGACCGCCTAAGGGACCGGTCCCGGCCCGCCCTAGCCCCCACCCCTTGCGGGGTTGTGCCATCTCCCTATACTCGCGCGCGTTTTCATTCCGGGGTTGCGATGGCAAAGAAGATCAACAAGGTCGTGCTGGCTTATTCCGGCGGGCTCGACACCTCCGTCATTCTGAAATGGCTGCAGACGACCTATAGCTGCGAGGTGGTGACCTTCACCGCCGATCTGGGCCAGGGCGAAGAGCTGGAGCCGGCGCGCAAGAAGGCCGAGATGCTCGGCATCAAGCAGATCTATATCGAGGATCTGCGCGAAACCTTCGTCCGCGACTACGTGTTTCCCATGTTCCGCGCCAACGCGCTGTACGAGGGGACCTATCTGCTCGGCACCTCCATCGCCCGTCCGCTGATCGCCCGCCGCCAGATCGAGATCGCCAGGGAGACCGGCGCGGACGCCGTCGCCCACGGCGCCACCGGCAAGGGCAACGACCAGGTGCGTTTCGAGCTCTCCTATTACGCGCTGAACCCCGACATCAAGGTCATCGCCCCCTGGCGCGAGTGGGAGCTGACCAGCCGCACCAAGCTCATCGAGTTCGCGGAACGGAACCAGATCCCGATCGCCAAGGACAAGCGCGGCGAGGCGCCCTTCTCCGTCGACGCCAACCTGCTGCACTCCTCCTCCGAGGGCAAGGAGATGGAAGATCCCTGGCACGAGCCGGAGGAATTCGTCTATCAGCGCACCATCTCGCCGGAGGCCGCGCCCGACAAGGCGACCTATATCGAGATCGGCTTCCAGAAGGGCGATGCCATCAGCATCGACGGCGAGACGCTGTCGCCGGCGGCCCTGCTGACCAAGCTGAACGCGCTGGGCAAGGCCAACGGCATCGGCCGGCTGGATCTGGTGGAGAACCGCTTCGTCGGCATGAAGTCGCGCGGCATCTACGAGACGCCGGGCGGCACCATCCTGCACCATGCCCATCGCGGCATCGAGAGCATCACCCTGGATCGCGGCGCGGCGCATCTCAAGGACGACATCATGCCGCGTTATGCCGAGCTCATCTATAACGGCTTCTGGTTCTCGCCGGAACGCGAGATGCTCCAGGCCCTTATCGACAAGAGCCAGGAGCATGTCGAAGGCACCGTGCGCATGAAGCTCTACAAAGGCAACGCCACCGTGGTCGGCCGCAAGTCGCCGAAGAGCCTCTACAGCCTGGCGCACGTGACCTTCGAGGAAGACCAGGTCTATGACCAGCGCGACGCGGCGGGCTTCATCAAGCTCAATGCGCTGCGGCTGCGGCTGCTGAAGCGCGGTCGCGGGTAAGGATCAGGGAACCCGCCGATGGAGCGCTATCGCAGCATCGACGAGGTTCCCTCGACCCGCGCGCAGCGGATGTTCCATTACTGGATGGCGAAGAAAGGCGCGCGGCAAATGCCGTCGCGCGCCGACATCGATCCCAGCGAGATCAAGGACCTGCTGCCGAACATCATCCTGACGCGGCTGGAATACGAGCCCTTTCGCGTGCTCTACAAGCTGATCGGCACGCGCGCGGTGGAGAATGCCGGGCTCGATTACAGCGGCCGCTACCTGGACGAGCTGGATTTCGTCTCCGAGTTCGGCACCGACTGGCCGGCGACCTATCGCCTGATCGCGACCGAGAAAGAGCCGATCTTCGGCCTGTGCCAGATCAAGTTCACCGACGACGTGATCAAGCCCTACGTCGTCGCCATGTTTCCGCTGTCGAGCGACGGCGTCACCGTCGACCAGTGCCTCGCGATCGAGGACCTCGAGCTCGACCTGCTCGAGGTCGAACGCCTGCCGCCCTC
>DASZQC010000392.1:0-6186 GCA_035549815.1 Dongiaceae bacterium | reverse complement strand
TCCACGCCGGCGAAGTCCTTTGACTGATACAGCGTCTGGTGGATCAGCGCCATGGACCGGACACGGTTCTGGCTGTCGCGCAGCATATCGCGCACCTGCTGGTCTTCGATCCGGGCCGACTGGAGATCGAGCAGGCTATGGACGATCTGGAGATTGTTCTTCACCCGATGATGGACTTCGCCCAGCAGGATGTCTTTTTCCTTCAGGGCGCTCTGAATATGGCTCTCTTTCAGCTTGCGGTCGGAGATATCCACGATCGCCGACAGCACCATCGGGCCTTCGTCCGTCTCGATGGGATTGAGGCCGATTTCCACCGGAAACTCGGTGCCGTCCTTCTTGAGCCCGAACAGGTCACGCCCCGCTCCCATCGGCCTGGACCTGGGGTCGTTCAAGAATGTCATCCTCAAGCCCGGATGATGGCGCCGGAACCGCTCTGGCACCAGTGTCTCGATCGGTTGGCCGAGAAGTTCCGAGCGCTCGTAGCCGAACAGGGCCTCGGCCTGCGCATTGACCATTTCGATCCGCCCCGATGCGTTGATCATGACCATAGCATTGGGCGCGAACTCCACCACCCGGCGAAAGCGTTCTTCCATCCGCTTGCGCGCCGACAGGTCAACGATGGAAGACAGCACCATGATGCCTTCGTCGGTCTCGATCGGGTTGAGGCCGATCTCGACCGGAAACTCGCTGCCATCCCTGCGCAATCCGAACAGGTCGCGCCCGGCGCCCATGGGCCGCGATTTCGGATCCGCGAAGAAGGAACGGCGAAGCTCCGGGTGCGCCGTGCGCAACCGGGTGGGGACCAGCATTTCAACCGGCCTGCCGAGCATGTCCTCGCGCGCGTAGCCGAACAACCGTTCCGCCTGCGTGTTGACCATATCGATCTGGCCCTCTGCGTTGATCAGCACCATGGCGTTGGGGGCCGATTCGACCACCCGACGGAAACGTTCCTCCATCCGTTTGCGCGCCGACAGATCGACAATGGAAGACAGCACCATGGCGCCTTCGTCGGTCTCGATCGGGGTGAGGCCGCTCTCGACCGGAAACTCGCTGCCGTCCTTCTTGACGGCAAACAGTTCGCGTCCGACGCCCATGGGACGGGACTTCGGATCGGCAGAGAAAGACTGTCGAAGGACGGGATGTTCGTCGCGCAATCTCGGCGGCACGAGCATTTCAATGGGCTGGCCGATCAATTCGGCGCGCGTATAGCCGAACAGCCGCTCGGCTTCCGCGTTCACCATGTCGATCCGGCCCAGGTGATTGACGAGAATCTTGGCATACGGCGCCGATTCAACCACGCGCCGGAAGCGCTCCTCGCTTTTCAGCAGAGCTTCTTCGATTCTTCGCCGATCAAAATCGTCTGTTTCTTCGCGGCTGTTGTTCACAGACCCCTCGGCGATCGCAAAACACGGCGGGCCGAAGATGCCGCGACTCGCATTGCGGCGCGACCGCCCCCGGCAAATGCATTCCCCGCAAGTTTGGGGAATCTTAAGTAGTCCTATGGTTACAGTAAACCGCAGATGAGGTGCTAGGCCGGATGACCGATGCAGGAAAAACGCCTTTTATCGGTGGATGACGACGCCGGGATTCTGGCGATTATTAACAATGTCGCGGCCGAGCTTGGTTTCGAGGTCGAAACCATCAGCAATAGCACCCGCTTCATGACTGCTTATGTACGTATAAAGCCGGACGTCATCACCCTGGACCTGATGATGCCGGATATGGACGGTATCGAGGTGGTCCGGTGGCTGGGAGATGTTGGATGCACCGCAAGGGTCATCATCATCTCCGGCCATTCCATGTTCGTCCAAATCGCGCAGAAACTGGCGGCAGCCCGCGACGGCTTGGATACCACGGTACTCCAGAAGCCGTTCAGCGTGACCGAACTGCGAGCCGCTCTCATGGGCGCCGCTGCCTCGCCGACGTGCCGGCGCTAGGTCGCGGGCCTTCCCGCCTCTAGCTTCTGAGGCGCGTTCCCTTCGGATCATAGGCCGGCTCCGCCAGGAGTTTCGCCTTGCGGTTCTCGCCGATGACGTCGACGCTGAGCGCGGCGCCGGACTTGATCACGTCTTTGTCGACATAGGCGAGCGCCAGGCTTTTCCGGACGTGGTGGCCATAGGCGCCGGAGGTGACATAGCCAACCACTTTGCCCCCCGCCCGCACCGGCTCGAAGCCGGAGGCGTCCGCATCCACCGTGTCGATCTCCAGCGTCACCAATTCCTTGGCGACGCCGTCCTTGCGCGCCCTCAGCGCCGCCTCGCGGCCGATGAAGTCGCCTTTGTCGAAGGCGACGAAGTGGCGCAGGCCGGACATCTCCGGCGAGTAGGATTGGGTGAATTCCGTCGACCAGATGCCGTAGCTCTTTTCCAGCCGCAGGCTGTCCAACGCCCGGTTGCCGATCGACCGCAGGCCGAGGTCCGCGCCGATCTCGCGCAGCCTGCCATAAAGCGGGCGCTGATAGGCGACCGGAACGTTGACCTCGTAGCCGAGCTCGCCGGTCAGCGACAGCCGTGCGATCATCGCGTTCGCCATGCCGGCATTCATTTCGGCGCAGCTCAGGAACGGGAACTTGGCGTTCGGCAATTCGGCGTCGATCAGCCGTTCGATCAGCGTGCGCGATTTCGGGCCGGAGATGGCGAAACCCATCCAATTGTCGGACAGGTTCCGGATCGCAACACCCTGCGCGGGCAGATGATCCGCGAACCAGCGCATGTGCCAGGTCTGCAGGTAATAGGAACCGATAAGCCAGAAGCGGTCCTCCGCCAGACGGCTGACCGTGAGATCGCCCATCAGATTGCCGGAAGGATTGAGCATCGGCGCCAGGCGCACCCGTCCCACGTTCGGGAGCTTGGCCGCCAGCAGGTAGTCGAGCCACGCCGCGGCGCCCGGGCCCGATACCTCGTAGCGCGCATAGACCGCGCTCTCGAACATGGTGACGGCTTCGCGGGTCGCCTTCACCTCGGCGCCGACGAAGGGATGCGCGTTGGAGCGGCGCAGGGTCGGCTTCTCGACAAAGTTCTTCTGATCCTTGGGGATGAAGTATTGCGGCGTCTCCATACCCCAGGTGACGCCATAGAGCGCGCCCTCGTCCTTCATCGCGTCGTAGCAGGGCGAGACCTTCAGCGGCCGGCCGGCCGGCAGTTCCTCGTTCGGATAGGAGATGACGAAGCGCCGGGCATAGAATTGCGAGGTCATCGCCTTCAGGTAGGAATCGCGCGCGGCGAAATCGCCGTAGCGCGCCACGTCCATGCCGAAGATGTCGGCGCCCGGATCGCCATCGATCATCCAGTGCGCCAGCGTCAGGCCGATGGCGCCGCCCTGCGAGAAGCCGCCCATGCAGCCGCAGGCGACCCAATAGTTCTTCAGGCCGGGAACCGGGCCGACCAGCGGGTTGCCGTCCGGCGTAAAGGTGAAGGCGCCGTTCACCCACTTGCGGATGCCGACCTCCTGCAGGGAGGGGAAGCGCTCGAAGCCGATGGCGAGCTCCGGCGAGATGCGGTCGAGGTCGGTCGGCAGCAGATCCATGCCGAAATCCCAGGCGGCGCCATCCGTGCTCCAGTGCCGCGGGTCGCGCTCATAGACGCCGAGCAGCACGCCCTTGCGCTCCTGCTGCAGGTAGGTGAAGCCCTCGAGGTCAGTGATGGCGGCGATCTCGCGGTCCATCGCCACGATCTCCGGCACATCCTCGGTGATCAGGTAATGGTGCTGCATCGGCACAACCGGCAGATTGAGGCCGACCATCTGGCCTACCCGGCGCGCCCACAGGCCGGCGGCATTGATCACATGCTCGGCGGTGATGGTGCCTTGCTCCGTCACCACCGACCAAAGCCCATCCGACTTCTGGCGCAGCTCAACCACGCGGTTGCGCAGCACGATCTCCGCGCCGCGCTTCTTGGCGGCGCCGGCATAAGCGTGCGTGGTGCCGTGCGGGTCCATGTAGCCTTCGTGCTGGTCGTAGAGGCCGCCCTGCAGACCGGACACGTCGACGATCGGGCACAGTTCCTTGATCTCTTCCGGCGTCACCAGGCGCGTTTCCATGTCCATGGTCTCGTACATGGCGCGCTCGGCCTTCAGCATCTCCCAGCGTTCCGGCGTCGCCGCCAGGCTGATGCCGCCGGTCATGTGCATGCCCACACTCTGGCCGCTCTCCTTCTCGATCTCCTCATAGAGACGGATGGTGTAGCCCTGCAGAGCGGCGATGTTCGGGTCGTCGTTCAGCGCGTGGAAGCCCGCCGCCGCGTGCCAGGTGGAGCCGGCGGTCAGCTCGGCCCGCTCGATCAACACGATGTCGGTCCAACCGAACTTGGACAGATGATAGAGGATGCTGCTGCCGACGATGCCGCCGCCGATGATGACGACACGATAATGAGATTTCATTTGAGGACCTATCGAGGAGAAGAGACGCCGGCGGGTGCGGCCGCGCGCGCTTGATCTTTGGTTGCGTGTTCCAGCCAGTGCCACAAGGCCGCGGCATAGGGCCGTTCCACATGCAGGCGCCAGCCGCCGGCAATGCGCGCGATCGACACCTTCAAACCGGCGAACAGCATGGCAGCCGATTCCGTCGCCAAGGCCGGCCTGGACGCGAAATCGTATTCCGCGCCCATCGCCATGACGTCTGAAGCGGTGGGACCGGTAACGTCGAACAGCAGATATCCGTCACTGACATCGGTCGTTGCGACGCCGTCGCTCCAGCCGGATGCCACCTGCGCGCCTGGCCCTACCGACAGCAGCCGGTCCGGCGCCAGGCGCAGCGCATAGCGGTCGCCGGCGATCATGCCGCGCGGGCCGATGGAAGCGGTGTCGCCGTGGTGCTGGGCCAGGAATTTCGCGAGGTCGCCGCTGACCAGCGAGATCGTCGCGGCAGGCGCCACCGCGATCTCCAGGCCGGGCTTGCGTATGCTTGCGGCCGACCAGTCCGGCACCGCCGGCCAGAATTTTCCACGATCAGGCATTGAGGCGCGCTCCCTGCTGGTCAAGGAAGCAGGGTGCTACGATGCGGCCCGAGAAGCTCTGCCCCAGATGCTCAAAGGTGACGATTTCGCCGGAGCGCGCGGCGCCGTTCTCGATCAAGCCCAACGCGATCGGCCGGCCGAGATGGAAGCTCATATAGCTGCTGGTGACGTAGCCCAGGATGCGCTTCCTGTCGCCCTGGCGCTCGACAGCGCTGGCGCCGGCCGGAATCGCCGCATTCCCCTCTGCGGCGATTCCGACCAGTTGCTTGCGGTCCACAGCAGTGGCCGCAGGCGTGAACAGGGAACGATCGCCGGCAAAGGCATCCTGGCGCTTGGCCCGCGGCCCGCCAAAGCCCAGATCGTGCGGCATGGTCTCGCCGTCGGTGTCCTGGCCGACATAGAGGTAGCCCTTCTCGGCGCGCAGCACGCTCAGCGCCTCGATCCCGATCGGCGACGCGCCGGCCGAGCGCGTGCGCTTCCACAATTGCGCCGCCAAGCCGGCCGGCACGGAGATCTCGTAGCTGCGCTCGCCGGTGAAACTGACCCGCGCGATGCGCGCGACCTGGCCCTCGAAGCGACCCTGCATCACCGACATATGCGGGAAGGTCGTGTCGTTCAGCTCGATGCCGAGATCGAGTGTCGCCAGGATTTGCTTCGATTGCGGCCCGGAAATCGCCAGCGTCGCCCAATGCGCGGTGGCGTCGTGGATGAAGACCTGCTTCAAGTCGAAATGGTCCTGACGCCAGGCTTCCAGGTTCGCGACCATGAAGGCGACATGGCTGCTGGAGCAGGAGACGATGAAATGCTCCGGCGACAGGCGCGCGACGACACCGTCGTCCGCCACCACACCCGCCTCGGTCAGGCACAAGCCGTAACGCGCTTTACCGACCTTCAGGCTCGACATCGGCGTGTAATAGACGAAGTCCAGCAGCGCAGGGGCGGCTGGCCCGATCACCTCGATCTTGCCCAGCGACGAGGCGTCGAGGAGAACAGCATTGTTGCGCGCCAACCTGCATTCCTCGGCGATTGCGCTCTCCGCGCCGTACCAGGCCGGCCGCAGCACGCCGCCATAGTCGCGGAAATAGGCGCCTTCCTGGCGATGCACCGCCTCGATGGGCAGGCGGCGGATCGGCGCCTGCAACGGGCCGCGCTCCGACGCGGCGATCGTCGCCATGGAGACCGGCACGTAAGGCGGACGGAAGGTCGTGTCGTTCAGCTCGATGCCGAGATCGAG